>JAESUN010000064.1 GCA_016763045.1 Opitutaceae bacterium
GTAACAAACCCGATAGGCGAGCTTTTGCCAATGTCGTCCCGGGAAGATTATACCGAAGAATCGATTCATAAGCCTTTCTGCCATTTTCCCGCTCACCTTCCGATTCTTCCATTTCCCCTAGCTCCAGTAATGATCGTGCCATCCAGTAGCGCCCCGTTGCTTTCAATTGCTTGGAATTAGCCTCCTCTTGAACAAACGTCACAAACAACATCCAGCGAATTTGTTTCGACCGCATCCGGTCACCATTATTCTCCCTAGCCATCGCAAGCTTATAGCCTGCTTCTACCCTCAAATCGACCGGAGCATTGGGAAGATCCATCAACCTCTCTAGAATAGAAATAGCTCCTCCCAGCTTGGACGGGTCATTGCTCACCTGAGCCATTAAACAATCAGCCAATGATAACTGAGCAAGAATTTGGTCAGGCCTATTGGGAAACTTATTCTCAAGAAACTCATAAATATGCTGCGCTGCGCTGAATTGATTCAATTGTCGAAGGACATCCGCCTGCTTCAGTCGGGAGAAAAAAACAAATTCCTCTTTCTCCGGATAATCTCTCACTAACCGCTCAAGCAACTGATTCGCCTCTGTTAAATAAGTCGCCTCCCCTCTTTTCTCTGCATTCAACGCCGCCTCATAGAGAGCCATCGGAGCAAAAGGACTACTACTGAAATTATCCGCCATGTAAATCAACAGTTGCTGCGCTTCAACCGTCCGATTGCTCTCCGATAAAACCCGCGCTTGAATAATGAAAGAGAAAATAGCCGCTTCGCTTTCTGGATAACGCTCCCTCAAGATCTCCAATGTCGCAATAGCTTCATCCCCTTGATCGAGCGCAAAAGCAGCCTGCGCCCGAAGAAGCAATGAATAGCTCAATACATGGGAAACAACTCCTTCTTCAACAACACCCTCAGACAAAGTCTCCGCTAGGCTTTCCACTTCGGAAACTAATTGAGCCGTCTCCTCTGGTTTTCCTGAATCAATCGACAGACGCGCCAGTAACCAGTAAAATCGCAACCGCAAATCCGGCGGTAAATCTTCCTGGACCAGAGATTCTATCCGCTCAAAGGCAATCTCGATCCGGCCATCCGCCTCCATCGCCTTAACCAAAGCCCACTCTGCCTTCCAACGATTGATAGCATCCACTCCCTCCAAAGAAGAAGCCTCATCCAACAAAGACTTAGCCCGGTCTGATTGATCGGAGTGAATCTCCGCCAACACTCGCTGGTAAAACAACAATCCCTTTGAGATCTTCGTCGAATCTTCCTCCATCACAATTCGGTATGCCTCCGCCGCATTGCGAAAATCCTCAGGGTCTTTTGATTGAAGCCCTGCGCGAAAATAACAATCTGCCAATAATACACCTAATTCTGCTTTTCGCTCACCCTCAGGCAACATTCCACGAATTTGGCCTAAATAACCGGCAGCCGTTCGATAACGTTGCCGTTGCCACGCGGCTGACGCCAATACTGACAACGTATTCACTTTAAGCGAAGACCCTGGAAATTGTGATAACAATCTTTCGGCATCTCTTTCAGCTAAATCGAACTGGCCATTTTGCAAAGCCAGCTGAGCCCTAAAGGAAAGCAATTCTTCCAGCAACACATGGGGAACCTCTCGATCAATCAAACTGTTCGCCAAATTCAAAAACTCCGAAGATTGGACGCCCGACCCTCCATGAAGCACAACACCTGCCAGCTTTAACAGAGCCGTATGCTGGAGGTCTTTTTGGCTACCCGTCAGCAACAACTCCCGAAAAGCATCACGACCAACCCCTGAATCCACTCCCGCAATCATCCCCTGTAACAACAATAATTGATCCCGAATTTCTCCGTCTTCCCCCGCCACCATCTCAATCTGGTTTTGCAAGACACCCAGCGCCTCCGTCTTTTTCCCAAGTCGATCCAATACCACCGAATATTGCTGAGCAAAACGAAATCCTACCCGCCTTCCTCTGTAATCATTCACTTTTTGGTGTAATTGAGCCTCCAGCACTTCATCGATTTTCTCCGAGACGAGGCGGACTTGAAACTGCCCCAACTGAAACTGTGTCCGCTGTGCCTCAGAGAGAGCAGTTTCCAAAGCTTCGTCAAAAGCCCTCAAAGCATCTTCGTCTTCCCCATCATACGACGCAACCACACCTCTCAAAAAGTGGTACCAACCCACATCCTCAGGCAACAAACCCCCAACCTCTATCTTTAATAACGATTCTCCTATTTCATCCAGGTCCCCCAACTGATAAGCCAAAAAGGAAGACCAGAGAATATAACGCCCCTCCTTCAACCCCTCGTAAGCATTTAATTCCTTCTGCGCCGCCTCTGTTTTTTCCTGCGCAATCAAACATCCGACCAAGCTAAGAATCATCTCATCCCGTATAGCCCCTGTCAGAGCCTCACCCTTCAATGCTTCCCTGTATAAAGATTCTGCAATAGTGTAAAACCCGGAACGAAAAGCCTGATCCGCCAAACCCACATCCCAAAGAACAGAAATTAAAGCCGTCTCAGAAACTCCCCCTTCAATCAACAACGGCGTCACTTCCTCGTCCAGTTGAGCCAAACCAGAAGAAAGACAAATAGAACTACAGAAAAAGATCCATAAAATGCGCACGGGATACAGATGCAGCCACCTCTCCCCTCTAAGACATGATGCCGAGCCACTACCCTTCGCCGCTCCTCTCTCCTCCTTCACATGGATTCCAAATAAAAAAGGGAGACGTATCAAAACCGTAAGCAGCCGCATATTTACCAATCTACCCGCATTCATTTCAAAAAACCTCGTTCATTCCAACTCTTATTCTTAGAAGCTTTCGGCTCTCATCATTTTGACTTCTCAGGCACCTTCTTGGGAAAGACCGAAGTACAAGTGATTGAATCAAAGACAAAAGGCGTAAGGTCACTCTCTGTTAATCCTTCCCTAAAAGCATCTAAAGAGAGGACTTCTATCAATACTCAGAATCGAAAGCACACTTGTTGAAGTCGAAGGTGTATTGCTCCTGAGCATACTCAAGCGTGAC
>JAESUN010000065.1 GCA_016763045.1 Opitutaceae bacterium
AGCCAGCTATCGATACAGCTGCATTAACCGCGTCAACAACTATCAAATGTGCGTACTGCGGATGCGCGCACACATATATTAAAAAGCGTAAAGCAAAAAAGTTTTGCAGCAACCGCTGTGGTGTGGCGTATCACGGTAAATTTGTTCGAAATAAGACTGCGTTAGCTGCCAGTGTCACCGCTTACTACACGAAGAATTATGCAAAGCGGCTGATTGTAACTAGCAAACGGGCAGCTAAGGACAAAGGTTTTCAACATAATTTGTCTGAAGCGCATTTGAAAAACCAATTAGCGACGGGGAAATGCCAAGTGACTGGTTTGCCAGTGTCTAGCAACATCGGCACCGGGCAAAAGCGTGGCGCATACAGCCCATCCCTAGACAGGGTTGATAATAATGTTGGCTATATTGACAGTAATGTGAGAATCGTTAGCTGGCAATATAACTTAGCGAAGGGAAAGTTTTCTGATCGCGACTTAAATAATTTAGCAGTCGCTATTACAGCAAGTCACCTATCACCTGAGGCAAGAGAAGCATTCAAAGCGTTACTACCTGCAAACTTAGTAGCTAATTTACCCGCTGATTTCGCATTGTAGGAGCGCGTCATGGCTGATCAAATAAACAGTGAAGAATTAAAATGGGTGTTACCTGAAACCTTCCCTTCAATTAATCAAATCTTAGACCCCGCCCACGAAATTAATATTCGTTGCTTAATTAAAGAAACCAATAGATTTGAAAAGCAAAATAGCAATGAAATGGCGCTCGTTAAAGACTGGGAAAAGAACAAGCAAAACTCGATATTAACTCAACAACAACGTGAGGATTATGTGGGAGTTTTTGCTAGTAACTTAGCAAATTCTTTCAGGAGTCACAGTATGTTTGAGCCTGAAGCTATACGGCTTTTTTTAGCCTAGGCACGTGTCTCTGCAGATGTAGACAACGTCAATGGAATGAGCGATCTTTTCAAATATGCGGTTCGGCTTCAATTAAAGCTAGATTTTGTTAAATTCTGGGGTGAGAAAACATTCAAATATTATTTGAAAAAACTAAATTATAACTATAACGAAGTCGACAAGATGGAACTCATTTTATTGCTTAAAGGTGTTGTTTATATGATAGCTCCTTTAGATGCTCCGTTGGGATTCAGTCTTACGATGAAGCTTATTGCAACAAATGATAAGCTGAGTAAAGACGATGACAATGAATTACATGTTTACACAGAGCGGCTGATAAAAAAAATTGGTGGCGTCAGAATTTTACAACCCATACCCGGTGTTGAAGATAGGACTGTTCAGCACACACTTGAGTTATATGATTCGTTAACACGTGCTGTTACCCCTCTTATTAGAACGTCGGACCTAACAAACATAAAAGAAACCTTGGATTATGAATTCCCTTGGTTCAGTGATTTAACTAATAGAATACACCGTCAATTACTGGTTCGGCAACTTGGAGACGGTGTCTTCTTTATCCCCCCAACACTAATTTTAGGGCCTCCAGGAATCGGTAAAACCACGTATATTCATCGACTAAGCACCTTGATTGGCGTGCCTTTCAAAAGTTTAAGCCTCGCGGGTAAAATTGACAATAAGGACTTCACAGGCACTGCACGAGGCTGGTCCTCCGGCGAACCGTCAGCAATTATAAATTTCATCAATCACAAGAAAATTGCTAACCCCATTTTTCTGCTTGATGAAATTGATAAAGCGGGCGGAAGCGATCACAACGGACGGATTCATGACACGTTATTAAGCCTATTTGAACCCTCATCAGCAACTAGAATATATGACGAATACCTTGGTACCCATGCTGATTTATCGCATATAACATGGCTTTCTAGCGCCAATGATGTTCGTAACATACCAACTACTTTACTCAGCCGTCTCGACGTTATCACTGTCGGAACACCTAAGAAAGAGGATTACCCTCGGATTGTAAACAAATCTGTTGAAGCATTCTGTAAACGAAACGGCATTCACTCAGCTCATATACCAACGATTGAAGAGGCTGACTGGGCTTGGCTGTCAAAATACTACTCTTCACCACGAGTCGCACGACGTGCAACTGAAAAATGGCTGTCTTATCGATTAGTACATTCGGCAAGGGCTGCCAATTGAATAACGCTAAAAATGCATAAATCGCACATATATTAATGTGAATTTGACCAAAAACAACTTACGTTTTTTTCAACACTTAACAAGAACTGTTTTTCAATATAACCTTAATACATATAAACAACGTTATATGGCCTTTTCAACTTAATGCCACAAAGGAAAAATATGAATAAACTTGAGCCACAGATTAAAAGCACGCGACATGAATTATTACAAACACACAATAAATTAACAAACCTTAACAACCATAATCGAGAAAAAAAGAAGGCAGAACTCTTTAAAAAGCAAATAATTATTGGTCAATTCTTTTTAGCTAAAATGCAAATGGACGACGTGTACTCCAAAGATGTCATAAAAGAATTAGACCTATTCATAATTAAAGCCAAAGATCGAGAGTTATTCGATCTCCCTACAGTAACGACTAGCGACTCAGATGAAGCTCCAATTCAGAGTACAAAAAACCTAGTTTAATCAGGTTTAACTAATTAAACGCTACAAAAAATGAAATTTTTAACAAAACACGAATTAAAAGAATTAACTGGTTACAGCTCAAGTTCAAAGGCAAAGGAAGTGTTAACAAGACAAGGCATTGGATTTGTTACCGATGCCCAAGGCAGAATAAAGACCACACCCGAAGCTGTTAATGCCGCATTAATTAATACAAAAGAGACTCAGGTATACGAACCTAATTTCAACAATTTTAAATGAACCCAAAGCTGCCCAAAAACATTCATTTTAAACACGGCGCGTTTTACTACGTGATCAAACGAGCCGGAAAAGTAAAATGGACACGCCTTGGGAAGAGTGAAGCTGAGATGTATCACCAATTAGCTGTTATTAAAGAAACAGTTGTTAATAAAAACAACACGTCAGAATTTCTTAATAGGTATAAAAATGAAATCTTGCCAACAAAAGCGGAATCGACTCAAAAGTATTATTTGGGGCAACTCTCAAAGCTCACGAAAGTGTTTGGTCATATTCCACCCACTAAGATCACTACTGTGATGATTTATCAATACCTTGACATCCGCGGCAAAGAAACACAAGTACAAGCAAATCGTGAGGTAGCATTACTGTCGACTGTTTTTAATTACTGTATTCGATGGGGAGTCCTTAAATTCAACCCATGCAAAGATGTGAAGAAATTTACTGAAAAAACAAGGGACCGCTACATTGAAGACTGGGAATATAAAGCAATGTATGATTTCAGCCAACCGCTTATTCAAATTACGATGGAAATTGCAGTTACAACAGGCATGCGGCAACGCGACATTCTAGATTTAAAGTTATCAGACCTCCAAGATGATGGCGTTCACATTACTACCAACAAAACCGCCACCAAACAAATTTTCAGGTGGAGCCCTGCCCTTAAACTGGCTGCTAGTAGGGCAAAAAAACTTAGGAAAGTTACTTCGTCGATCTATTTGATTTGTAACTCTAAAGGAAAACCGTATACATCCAGTGGTTTTAAATCAATGTGGCAAAAGGCAATGAATAAAGCATTATTGAATGATGTCATTCAAGAACGTTTTACATTCCGTGATTTGCGGCCTAAAGCTGCTTCAGACCATCAAGATGGGACAAAACTCCTGGCTCATACAGATGTTAAAACAACCAAAAAATACTACTTAAGAAAACCCGCAGAAGTGACACCATCGAGATAAAAGGTTAGACACTTCGCAAAAAGGTTAGACAATTCAAATTTCTCGAAAAATATTTATTTTCAACTCATTGAAATATATAAAGAATTTGGTCGGGGCGAGAGGATTTGAACCTCCGACCACCAGTACCCCATACTGGTGCGCTACCAGGCTGCGCTACGCCCCGCTTTAGAATGTATTATTTTAGGATATCGAGAACTTCTTTAAGCTCTGCGATGATTTGTTGAATTTCAACTTTGACTTG
>JAESUN010000005.1 GCA_016763045.1 Opitutaceae bacterium
GGCATCGGATAAAGAGAAAAAAAACCTTCGGACAACACTGGTCATTTTCCTACTAATAACGGCTTTAGCTGTCCTTCATTTCAAATGTGCGCCTCTTCCATTGAAACCCTACATGGGGACTTTCTATATTGCTTTCCCTCTCTTTTTGATGGCCGTATCAATCTCGGGTATTATCGATTTTCTGGAAAAAATAAAGAACAGGCGCGCGCTATCCACTTGTATAAAGGCAAGTCTACTTCTTATCCCATTCATCCTTTGGAGGTTTTCGACTACTTGTCCAATTCCTTCAAAAAACATAGAAACAGGTCAACTTTCAGATGCGATTATTACCCAAGCTCAAATAAAAAACCAGAGAAACATAACGATCGATTATTCAGAGCATGATCTTTGGTCGATCACGGCCGGAGTGCTACTGGAACTCCACAAACGCAATATACGAGCTAGAACAGTCAAAGCACACATGGACTTTCTCTTCACTCCCTTAGCAGTGAAGAGAGGAATCATTTACGCTGATATCCGCATCGTAAAAGCCGAGGACAGTGATGGGAACAGCATCCTCAAAACAACTCATTACGCTCTAGATAAAGGGCCCGATTTCAATCTCTCCGAAAGAGGTTTTATATCCATCGGATTCAAAAATGGTTTTAACGCTAAAGAACTACTCTTCGTAGGATGGGCCGAAGCGGAAGAAACACATAGGTGGAATACAAACAAAGTCGCTGATATCCAATTTGCAGTGAAAGAGATCGCAGGTCTAAAAGGAAAGCTGACGTTTGAATTAATCTCTAACCGAGAACAAGAAATCATAGCATCTCTCAATGGATCGCCCATTGGTCACCAAAAATTCCAGAGTAAAAAAGGGCAATTGATTCATTTTCCCTTTGAGCCTTCTCTTTTAAAAGAAAGAACAGTCAATATACTTCATTTCAATTTTCCGCTTGCTCGACAGCCTCGCAACACCGATTCACGTTTGCTCTAAATCGGATTGAGATCATTTACAATAGAGTAGCCTTTTGCCTCTCTTTACAATGGGTTGGATATATTAATAATAGTAACTTTAACGAACACCTCCTCGACTGGGGCCTTTAAAGATAGCTGAAAAAAATCCAAATCAATATTAAACCCTAAAAGAACTTACGAACACAGGAGTTTACCGTGAGTAGAGAAAAGACCCTTATCCCCTCAGTCATAGAAGCAATTGGTTCGACCCCATTGGTTGAGCTCAGCCGGATAACCAAAGGTATCGATGGAAGGCTTTTCGCAAAACTTGACTATCTAAACCCTGGATTCTCCAAAAAAGATAGGATTGCTCGACAAGTGATCGAGGATGCCGAAAAAGACGGTGACTTGAAAACCGGCCAAACGGTTGTGGAGCTGACCAGTGGCAATACTGGCACAGGACTGGCTATCGTCTGCGGCATCAAGGGGTATCCTTTCATCGCAGTGATGTCTAAAGGCAATTCTACAGAGAGAGCCCGCATGATGAAGGCTCTGGGAGCTGAGGTTGTTCTTGTTGATCAATTACCGAACTCAACTCCAGGACAGGTATCTGGTGGAGACTTAGAACTCGTTGAATCGAGAGCCAGTGAACTCGTAAAAGAAAGAAATGCCTTCCGCGCAGATCAATTTCAGTTGAAAGCAAATTTCAGTGCCCACTACCTTTACACAGGGCCCGAATTTATTCAGCAATCGGGAGGGATTATTCAAGGGTTTTGCGATTTCGCTGGATCAGGAGGAACCTTTTCTGGGTGCACAGCCGCCTTCGAAGAACACAACCCAGCCATTCAATGTTTTGTGGTGGAGCCTAAGGGCTCTGCAGTGCTAGCAGGAAAAGCCATCGAAAACCCCAACCATAAGATTCAAGGTGGTGGATATTCGATATCAGACCTTCGATATTTAAACCGGAATCATATCGATGGCTTCATCGAAGTATCCGATGAAGAAGCCATTGAAATGGCCCGACGGCTAGCGAGACAAGAAGGTATTTTTGCGGGCTTCTCCTCGGGAGCAAATATTGCAGCAGCGCTTCAATTACTCAAAGGCCCCTTGAGAGGTAAAATCATTGCGACAACTATAAACGATTCTGGATTAAAGTATCTGAGTACCGATTTATGGAAATAAAGCCGTTCATATCCTAACCTCTAAATCTCGGAGAACGATGAACTTTCAAATACGAACAGCCAGGATATCAGACAAGGATTCGATTGAGTCATTGATCAGGGAGTCCGTGCAGAAATTAGGAGCATCCGATTATTCATCAGAACAGATCGAAGGCGCCTTAAAAACCGCCTGGGGCCTCGATACACAATTAATTACAGATCGCACTTACTTCGTGGTTGAATTAAATCAATTGATCGTCGGATGCGGTGGATGGAGCTTCCGAGACACCCTCTTTGGTAATGACCGAAAGGAAAATCGTCGCTCAAATCGTATTGATCCCAAAACTGGAGCCGCAAAAATTCGAGCTTTCTTTGTCTCGCCTTCCTTTTCCCGGAGAGGCATTGCATCAATGATTCTGAAAAAATGCGAAGATGAAGCAACCCGAGAGGGTTTCAGAAAGCTAGAACTCATGGCAACATTACCCGGGAAAAGACGTTACGAAAAACACGGCTATATCGCAGTAGAATCCATCCATTATTCACTTGGTGAACATCTCTCCATTGAATTTATTCCAATGAAAAAAAGATTTTCGTGAGAGAAATCTAAAATGCTGAGAAAAAGATATCAAGCTGGCTACATGGGAAGTAATAGCACATAGATCAATCTCCCTTTCTATAACATCACAATCAGCACCTAGTATATGAAATACGTCCTTGTTCTTTTCGCCGCCTTGGCTGCGGTTTCAACCGCTTTCGCTCACGGCATGTCCGAAGCGGATCAAGCAACTGCGATGGTTGGCGGAAACCTGGAATATATAAAACTAGGAGCGCTTCATATGCTCACTGGCTACGATCACCTGTTATTTCTTTTCGGGGTGATGTTCTTCTTAACAAACGTTAAGGATATCCTCAAATTCATCACGGCTTTCACTCTCGGCCACTGTATTACGTTGATCGCCGCGACCTTGCTCGAAATTCAAGCAAACTACTTCCTGATCGATGCAGTCATCGCACTTACCGTTTGCTACAAGGCCTTCGACAATCTCGATGGTTTTAAAAAATATATAGGGATAGCATCGCCGAATCTACTATATGTTGTTTTCGGATTTGGACTGATTCATGGCTTTGGTTTATCCGCTCGCCTACAACAACTACCCCTAGGGCATGATGGCCTCGTCTTAAAAATCCTTTCCTTCAACGTTGGTGTGGAGCTTGGACAAATAGGGGCGTTAGTCGTCATGGGCTTTATTCTCTCGCAATGGCGACATACGTCTTCGTTTTCGAAATTCAGCAAAGCAAGTAACATTGCGCTTCTCTGTTCAGGGATCTTTCTGAAGGGCATGCAGTTGGTCGGCTTTCAACAAGCTCGCCACGCAGAGGCTTCCAAAACAGTCCCTACCATCGAAAAGGTACCGGACCACAGCCCTCATGAGCATGAACACGGGCATGAGCATGGACACAGCCACTAACACTGTTTCGGAAAGCACTGAATGAGTTGCCCTAAAGACGGGATGGTTCGCCATTTCGTTTCGTCAAACCCTTAAAGAACCTATGGGCTTTCACACTCATTGCATAAGTGGCGGAGAGAGCGGGATTCGAACCCGCGGTACCCTTTTGAGGTA
>JAESUN010000066.1 GCA_016763045.1 Opitutaceae bacterium
CGAACCATACTCGTGCGTCTGAGGACGCACGACAATCTCTCCCTTTCCACCCAGCAAATCCTTCTCGGTCTTTTTCCAACTCTTAATGATACTCTTACAGCGTCTGATATACTCATCAATAGGGATATTAAAATCTTTGATCATCTTCTGCCCATGATGGATAAAATAAGGCGTGTATTCACTCTGATGCTCGGAAGATTCTGTCACAAAATACCCCAGGCGACGCATCATCTCAAAACGCACCTTATCCTTCTTAAACGTATCATCCTTCAACAAACGGAACAATCTTGGATACGCATCCTTTCCTCTATATTTATACTCGAGAAAAAAGGCCATGTGATTAATCCCTGCGACCTTGTAGGTAACATCTTCATACTTTAGGCCAGCGTAATCAGCCAACTGCTTACTCGTGCCCTGAACACTGTGGCACAGCCCTATCATCGGAACACCTACTGCCCAGTCAACCGCCATACAATTCATGGCCATTGGGTTTGAGTAATTGAGAAAAAGACAATTTGGAGCCGCTACCGACTCTATATCGCGGGCAATTTTGACGATCTCAGGAATCGTCCGCAACCCACGAAAAACACCGCCCACTCCCAGTGTATCCGCAATCGTTTGTTTCAACCCATAACGCGCTGGGATTTCAAAATCGATTACAGTTCCTGGTTTATAACCACCCACCTGAATGGTGCAGATGACATAGTTCGCATTAGTGATCGCTGTCTTGCGATTCAGTGTCGCTTTGACCGTTGCTTTCACTCCCAGCTTGGCAATGACCTTTTCCACCATCATCTTGGCCACCTTTAAACGATCAGGCGCAATGTCCATCAAACAGATCTCACTGCCTGATAATTCTGGGAACTGCAGAATATCCGAAATTAAATTTTTCGCGAAAACAACGGATCCCGCACCAATGAGTGTGATTTTTGCCATAGCTGGTTACATTCAGGGTTACACAAAAGAATATGAGGTAGTGAGAATAGACAAAGAGAGGATCCGTTGTTTTGTAAGATTGCCTTTTCATGATCTATCATATCCATTTTGTGATACTCCATATATCACCCATGAAGTCCTCCGTAGATACATTTCTTAAAATCATAGGTGCTGGAAGAGAAATAAGACGTTCATCCAGCTATTTTTTTAATAACCGGAAAAGATCTAAAGAATCTCTTTTTGTGATCCAGAGGACTCTGTCTGGTTCCTGTTTTTTCGAACATGAAGAAAGCAAATGCACCGTTCCTCAAGATCATGCCATGCTCTACACTCACAATGAATCCTCTTCCTATGGTGTGGCAGAAAACGCTCTCGTTCCCTATGATCTCGAGTACATTCTTTTTCGGGGACTGAGTGCTCAAAATCTCTTCACCACTATTCGCCATGATTTTGGCTCTGTTATCCAAATGAAAGCCGAAAGGGAAGCCGCTGCGAAATATACCGATCTCTTTGACCGTTTCCGAGATCATCGAATGCATGATCATCTACATGAAACGGAACTCATCACCTCCCTACTTATCTCCATCTACAGAGAACAACTTGAGCAAACAGGAGCTTCAGACCCCATCGAACTCGGCTACCAAACAATTCAGAATCACTTTTCACAACCCATCAACGTGAAGGAAATTGCCCTGAAAACAAATCTCTCCCGAGAACACTTCACCCGCCTTTTTATCCAACGCTATCAAGTATCTCCCGGGAAATTGCTACGAAAACTTCGCTTAAAACAAGCACGTACCATGCTTCATCTTACAGCATTACCCATTAACGAAATCGCCCTCTCTTGTGGATTTACCAGCAGCAATGCCTTTTGCCGTGCCTACCGAAGCCAATTCAACCAAAGTCCCGGGATTGATCGAGCTCGTATGAGTTAAACCTTTTCAAGAGCCTAATTAAGTCGACCACTTCTAAATTTTCTCTACAGAGCCTTGCACTGAAAGTTTCTTTATGAAAAATGGAGTCACTTATGAAACTTCTCCTCTGGGATATAGACGGAACCCTGATTTGTTCAGGACGTGCCGGTGAACATGCTCTCATTCGGGCAATGAAACTGGAGTTTGGAGTCGACCTCACGATCGATCCTCGCGACTTGGCTGGCCGCACAGATACCTATTTCTTTGGACGCAGTCTCAAACGCCATGGACTTTCCGATGATCTCGAAGCAATCCATTCCTTAATTGATGTCTACCTCACTCACCTCCCCGAGGAACTTCCGAAACGACCCGGAAAGACACTTGGAGGAATTCTGCCCCTACTGGAACAGTTAGCCGATCGAGAAGATATCGCCCAGGGCCTTTTGACTGGAAACATCGAGAAAGGCGCTCAGCTCAAACTCCAACACTTTGATTTCTGGAAGTTCTTTCCTTTTGGTGCTTTTGCCAACGACAGCCACCTACGCAACGAGCTCGGACCCCATGCCATCCGCCGTGCCAGCGACTTTCATCAATTTGAATTCACACCTGCTCACACTTTCATTATCGGAGACACTCCCTACGATATCGAATGCGGAAAAGTCATTGGCGCAAACACGATTGCCGTGGCGACAGGGGCCTATTCTATCGAAGAATTAGAAAGCCACCATCCAACAGCAGTCTTTCCAGATTTCAACGATCCAACCTCTTTCCTCAACCTAATCAACAACTGACCCTATCCCTACCTGATTATGTCCAAACCCAGCATAGCTATCGGTTCTGACCACGCCGGATTCGATTACAAACAAGCCATTATTAAGCACCTCACTGATCAAGGTTTCACCGTCAAAGACTTTGGAACCCACTCCGATGAGTCTTGTGACTATCCCGAGTTCATCCGACCAACCGCTGAAGCCGTTGCCCGTGGAGAATTCGACTATGGTATCGTCCTAGGAGGATCCGGAAATGGTGAAGCTATCGTGGCCAACAAAGTGAAAGGGATTCGCTGCGGGCTTTGCTGGAGTGAAGACACGGCCATTTGGAATCGCAGCCACAACAATGCCAATTGTCTCGCCCTGGGACAGCGGACCATCTCAGAAGTAGTCGCCCTGCAAATCGTCGATCTTTGGCTAGGAACTCCCTTTGACGGAGGCCGCCATGAACGCCGCGTTCAACAGATCGAAGGCTAATTCACTCCAATTTACCCCAAAAAAAAGCGATGACCGAAGTCATCGCTTTCTTTATAAAGAGAAAGATCGAATTTTTACTCCCCGATCTGATAGCGGACAAAACGATGGATCACCAAGTTTTCACCCAAGGCTGAAATCTTAGAAGTCAGCAAATCATTAATCGTCTGATCAGCGTTTTTAACAAACGACTGCTCAAGAAGACAGATCGTCGAATAGTACTTGTTTAGCTTTCCTTCGACAATCTGCTGAACTGCAGGAGCAGGTTTTCCTTCAGCCTGAGCGACTGCGATTTCCTGTTCTTTTTTGATATCTTCTTCGGGAACATCTTCCCGTTTCACGTAAGTCGGGTTTGCCGCAGCAATGTGCAAACAGATATCCCGGCAAAGTCCCTTGAAGTCATCTGTCTTTGCGACGAAATCAGTCTCACAGTTAAGCTCTAGCATAACACCCACTTTACCTCCGAGATGAATATAACTCTCGATCAGTCCTTCAGACGTTGCACGACCAGCTTTCTTAGCAGCCTGGGAAATACCCTTTTTACGAAGAATTATTTCAGCCTGTGCCTCATCTCCATTAGCTTCAGTCAAAGCCTTCTTACAGTCCATCAGGCCCGCACCAGTCTTTCCGCGGAGCGCACCAACCATCTTTGCAGTTATTACGTTACTCATAATCTTTTTAAAATTGTGATAAGGTTTCCAGGACGATTACTCGCTCTTGGTTTCCTCTTCAGGTTTTACTTCTTCAGTCGCTTCAGGAGCTGCTTCTTCTTCAGCTTTCACTTCCTCAGTCGCTGCCGCTTCTTCGACAGGTGCCTCAGGAGCTTTCTCTTCAGCAGGTGCTGCGGTTTCCGCAACAGGTGCAACAGGTGCTTTTTCAGCAGGCGCCTCTTCTACCACAGCAACCGGCTCTTCCTTGGTTTTTTCTTTTGCGGATAGATCAGGTTGAGAAGCAACCGTCGATAGATCAGCTGCAGCCTTAGCCTGACGAACTTCGTCTCTGCGAGAGAGACCTGCTTGAATCGCTTCTCCGATAGTATCAACGATAATACGGATTGCCTTAACAGCATCGTCATTACCTGGAACAGCATAATTAACCAAAGCAGGATCCGAATTCGTATCAACCAATCCTACAACAGGGATATTCATCCGAGTTGCTTCTGCGACCGCAATATCCTCATGCTTGATATCGACAATAAAAATAGCTGATGGCAACTCGGGCATATTAACAAGGCCTTCGAAATTGCGCATCATACGAGACATTTCACGTTTGATAGCGGACTCTTCTTTCTTGGAGTATTTTGAAAGACTTCCGTCTGCCTCCATTGCCTGATACTTTTTGAATTTGGCAACACTACCCTTAATTGTCGCAAAATTTGTGAGAGTTCCACCCATCCAACGATTGGAGCAGAAAGGCATATTAACCATTCCAGCAGTCTCACGGATGATTTCCTGAGCTTGGCGTTTGGTTCCTACGAGCAGGATTTCCTTACCATTAGCAACAGTCTCTTCAATAAACTGGCAGGCGCTTTCCAACGCTGTACATGTCTTGGACAAATCAATAATTGAAGTCCCTTGACGGTGATCAAAAACAAATCCCTTTGAACGGGGATTCCAACGCTTTACCTGATGCCCAAAATGAACTCCGGCATCGAACAAGTCTCGTAATGTAACTTCCATAATAAAAATACTCTCCTTAGAGCACAGATCTGCCAAAAGCAGCCTTACTTATTTAATTTTGAGGGTTAAATGAACTCACCGTGGTTCAGACAAAATCCTTACTCACCATGAGAAAAGGGCTAGACCTACCCTTCCCCCCAGTGAAAGCAAGCAATAATTGCTCAAAAATCCTCTTCTCCTCGATTTAACCACGAAAAACCATTGACAGACCATAATCTGCAGACAAATTGCCCCTTCCTACACCACGTGTAGCAAATACATTTTTCCTGTTGATCACAAGCCATATATAAAATTTGCGAGAAGCAAAAAAACTGTTATCCTTTGAGTGTATTATTAATGTGGTAATTGTCCACAGACCTTGGAGCTTGAACGATGAAGAATACAATATGGGCCGTTTCTATAGTGATTGCAGCACTAGGCTTTCCGGCCATGGCACAAGAGACTAGTGGCACTGTCACAGTGACACCGCTAAAGATCGAAGGGCTGGTTAGCGGCAGCCGTCACAAGATCGATAAGGCATTTGAAACGAAATATAAAGTCAAGGTACCGCAAGCCTTTTCGTTTATTGCGCCACGCAACAAACTGCAAAAGGTCTATATCAATGAAGCCCCGGGCGGGGATGCCCCGATAAAGCTGTTTTTCACAACCCAGAACGATCAGGTGCGGTCACATATCCAATTCGTACCATTCACGATCGATATGGCAGAGCCAGAGGCGCGTTTGAAAAGGTTGCAAGCTATGGTGAAGCAG
>JAESUN010000067.1 GCA_016763045.1 Opitutaceae bacterium
GCATGCACGAACCAAGAATCACTCATGTCCATTCCCGTCCATAAACCAGGTGCTGAAAGCGGAAAGATGGGCGCAGGTAAGTTGGCCGATTCTATCGCCAACGGTCCAAAAGCACTGTTGGTAAAAAGAGCGGCATAATCAGACCCCATAAAATCATCGTCGAGCAGTAATAACCCAACTTTCCAGGAAAAATTCTTTTCATCACTCTCATACCCGAATTGAACGCGATTGAGACGAACTCCTTCTGATCGAATCAGATTACTAAAAACAAAAAAGTCGCCAACTTTACTGCCGGACAAATCATCACCCACATACCATTGTGCATCGATCTGAGCATTCCATCCATTTGAGTTTTCAGAGCGCCAATCCATCCCAAGCTCAGATAACATGCCTGAGCCAGTCCTTCGCTCAAAACCACCATCCAAGATCGTCGCGACTTCACCCGAAACCGATAAATAGGGCTTCACCGAAGCCAACAGGCTCTGAAAGCCCAAAATACCTATCAGCCCGGAGATACATGCTTTCCCTATTAAAGACATCGATAATGTTTTTTAAAAGGGGGAGCCCTACTTCAATGCCTCGACAATAAGCCTTACATTGTTCTTCACCATCCCAATGTACGTGCCCTCATCGTACTCTTCCCCGTCGTAGGAATGGATGACTCCAGGAGTGCCCATCGCGTCTGAAAACAATTCCCCTCCTATTGTAGCACCAGAGTCTTTACTTATCCGTTCAATCGCAGCCGGAGACACACTACTTTCGATGAAAATAGCCGGAACCTTTTTCTCCCTAATAAAATCTACCATTCGAACAATATCCGCCAGACCCGCTTCCGACACAGTCGAAATTCCCTGAACTCCGACAACCTGAAATCCATAGGCTTCACCAAAGTAATTAAAGGCATCATGGCTGGTGATAAGGATTCGGCGCTCCTCCGGAACTTCTGCGGTCTTCAGCAATGCCCATGCATGCAGTGCTTCATAGGAAGCCGCTAACTCTACCCCGTTGCGCTGATACTCTGCCGCATTCTCGGGATCCTCTTCCGCTAATGCCTCAACGACTGTTTGGATCCCTTCCGCCCACAACATCGGATGAAACCAGACATGAGGATCATAGTGTCCCGCAAACTCCGCCGGTTCCAATAAACTCTCACGATCAATATCTTCTGTCACTGCATAGACTTTAATCCCACGGCGGCCCATCCGCGTGAAAACATCAGCCAGACGGCCCTCTAGATGCAGACCACTATAAAAGACCACATCTGCATTTTTCAAATTCTTCAAATCCTTCGATGTGGCCTTATAAAGATGAGGATCCACTCCAGGACCCATAAAACCAATCACTTCGACATTCTCTCCACCGATATCTCGAACCATATCGGCAACCATCGTCGTCGTTGCCACTGCATTCACTTTTGCAGACATTTGTCCCGCAAACACCGCCACTAGGACAGAAAAAATCACCGTTTGAATCGTTTTTCTCATAAATATGGGTCTCTTTTCTCCAGTGAAAACAGAAACGTCAAGCCTATTTTGACTAATCAAAGTATATTATTTGACTATAAAAAGAGACTATTCTCCCTAGCGTAACAACTCATCCCCAAAGGCACCTGCAGGCTATAGTGGTAGAAATAATATTGTTTCTGTTTTTCAGAAGCGTTTTTCTAAAAAACCATTGATCTCCGGTTAGCTGAAAAGCGACACACAGGAAAGGTAGGGCAGCAATTATTGATCCCCAGGACACATCATCCCCAAAATACAACCCAACCCAAGGATCATTTTAGGCCTTCATAAGAAGGCCTAAGCAATATCAGTGTGAATGAAATGAGCACTCAGCCCCAACCATACCAAGTCAACAAATCAAGGATGGATAAGATTGTTATGCCAAGGAAGCGGTCTGCCATAGACCGGACGCAGTCATTCAATCGCAGCTTTCAAGTGCCGATTACTTGCCGGATGGCTTCGATTTACAAGGACCGCTCAATCGGCGTTTCGCCCTCTTTAAAAGCCGAAAAACAGCGACTTTATCATGCCCTCCATCTCTCAACTCATAACACGCAATGAGTTGACAAATTGAAGGCACCTTACTCTCCGCTCCGGCCCTTACCGAAGTTTGCGACTTGATAATGAGGATCTTCTACCAGATTGACCTCGATGATACTCGCTGCATTTTGGAGCAGTTTTCGACACTCTGGGCTCAAGTGGCGGAGATGCAGCTTCTTCCCCGCTTTGGCATAGCGTTCTGTCAGCGTTTTGATCGCTTCGAGACCCGAATGATCCCAGACCCGCGAGTGGATGAAGTCGACAATGACGTCATCGGGATCTTCGCTTGGATTGAAGATATCCTGAAAATGGGAGGTTGAGCCAAAGAAGAGAGGCCCATGTAAATCGTATTCTTTACTCCCGCTTCCCGTATTTTTGACTTCAATTCGGATTTGGCGGGCATTTTCCCAAGCAAAAACGAGAGCAGCGATAATCACGCCAAAGAAAACAGCAAGAGCAAGATTGTCTGTCGCCACCGTGACAGCAGAAACCACAATGATAACAAACGCATCTGATTTGGGGATTTTCGAAATAATGCGAAAGCTTGACCACTCAAAAGTTCCGATCACAACCATGAACATAACCCCCGTAAGGGCAGCAATGGGGATCTGTTCAATCAGCGCAGAAGCAAACAGAATAAAGAACAATAAAGAGAGTGCAGCCGCAATTCCCGAGAGCCGACCACGGCCTCCAGAGCGAATATTAATCATACTCTGGCCGATCATAGCGCACCCACCCATGGCTCCGAAAAATCCACATGTCAGATTAGCCACTCCCTGGCCCACACATTCACGATTTCCCTTACCCCGTGTTTCGGTTATTTCATCGATGAGGTTCATCGTCATCAACGACTCAATCAAGCCGATTGCCGCCAAAATGAAGGCCGTCGGGAGAACAATCAGCAAGGTTTCGAAGGTAAAAGGGACTTGAGGAAGATGAAACGAAGGCAAAGACCCCTTAATGGAAGCGAGGTCGCCGACAGTGGGAGTTGGGATATTAAACCCGATAACGACAAAAGAAATGACAATAATCGCCGCAAGAGTAGAAGGAACAACCTTCGTTAAACGTGGGAGGAAATGGATGATAATCATGGTGAGGACCGCAAGACCTAGAGTAATCCAAAGCATACTACCACTCATCCAAACCTTTTCTCCCACCTCATTCGCCACTTTAAAGGCACTGAACTGAGAGAGTAAAATAACAATAGCCAATCCATTCACAAATCCCAGCATGACCGAATGCGGGATTAAACGAATAAAGCGCCCCAGCTTGAAAACTCCCGCCGCAATCTGAATAATCCCCGTCACAACAACAGTCGCGAATAGATACTCGATGCCGTAAGCACCCACTAAGGTGACCATTGCAACTGCCATAGCTCCGGTAGCACCCGAGATCATCCCAGGACGCCCCCCCGCAACAGCAGCGATAAGCCCAACAATGAAGGCAGCATAGAGGCCAACCAACGGGCTAACTCCAGCGACAAAGGAAAAGGCGATTGCTTCTGGAACGAGCGCCAGGGCAACAGTAAGGCCGGAGAGAAGGTCGTCTTTGGCGTTGCCAGTACGCTTAATGATTAGGTCAAACATGAGATCGATTACGTTGTTCGAATTTTCGAAAGCCAAAAAGCACTGCGTGAGATCCCCTTTTAGGAGAGGCCATTCGCAGTATCCTCATTCAACTCATTGAAAAAGCGGAGGAGACTGAAGATATGGGCCAAATTTTCAAGGGGAAAGTAAAGGGTGCTTCTCGCTTTCATTAAGCTCAGCCCAGCATCCAAGGGAATCCTCATCGTCAGGCGCCTATTTCAGGCACAATACCACCCGGCCGTGGGAGCTTACTAATGAGATAAGTAAGTTCCGCACCCGCTAAAAAACTCAAGCCCAAATACCTCTTCTACTCCATGGTTTTCTTCTTCTTGAGAATCAATAAGTTGCGTTATTACAGTCAATCTAGAAGAGCCCTCTAGCCCGCAGAAAGTCACCTAAAAACTCCTCTAAACCCACGGCAAAATACAATCGTATACAAGATCATCCTTCGCATAAAATTATAAAAACAATACTCATGAAACCCCCAACTCCATCCCTCCGACACAAATCTGCATTCAGTTTGATCGAAATGATCGGTGTTCTAACCCTCATCGCGATCCTTGCAGCTGTTGTCTTGCCAAAAGTCTTTTCGGCTATCACTTCCGCTCGTGTTACCAATACAATCCTTGCCGTTAATACCGTGAATACAGGCATCACCGAATTTGCCGCAAAATACGGAACCATCCCTCAGGCTACTGGGAACGCTCGTATAGATGATTTACTCATCGCCTCAACCTTCATGGATGAACGTTTCACTTCAAAAATAGGTGCACAAACAGATCCAACAGCAAACAGAGGTGCCACCTGGAGCTTAACAGCTGGAGTATGGATTCCTAGTGGTGGATCAGCTCAGAGCACAGCTGCACGAATACACTCCAATACATCTAATACTTCCAATCCCTCAACTGCCGGAGGCCGGAATTTCCGACTCGATGGAAGAACAAACCTCCCGACTGATTCACGTGTTGTTTACGCCCTGATTTACAATGTTCCTGCAAAGGAAGCACAAGACATGAGTATCCGCTTGGATGGTGATGGCAGATCCGCAGCCAACGTCACAAGTGCTGATAACGAAGGAAAAGTTGTTTATAATACTCCGAATAGAAACTCGGGCCTGACAAACGTCTACGTCTACGTTATTCACCAATAAGACACCTCTTCCAAAAATTTAAAACTCTATCGTTTTAACCCAAAACCAGCTGAAACTCGCTCTACGCGAACAAAAGCGTTCGGGTAAGTTGATTGGTGCCACCCTAAAGGACCTAGGGCTTGTCAGAGAACAGGATATCTCTTCCTTCCTCGCACAAGACGCACAGACAGACACTATCGGTCTAAGTACAAAAAGTATCGCCCCTGAACCTCCTGTCACTACTTCCCTCCGAATTTACAAAAGAGGCCAGGAATTCGACCTAGAGCTACTCGTCACCTTTCTTGCAAATCTTCCTGAGTAACAAGCCAAGTTCACGGAAGCGCAGGACGATTATTCTCCAGCTTGACCACGGAAATTGGTAACGAAGCTTCGTGCCGATTATCAATCGCTAGATCCAGCGAATATTCATCAAATTGTTCAAACTTCAGCTGCTGAAGATTCAAGACGAGATTGATCGCAACGGAATCTCGATGAGAGGGGACCTTTACATCCACATTTGCATCCATCCCCGGCACCACCAATCGCCCATCCTGATCAATCAAATTCAATTTGATATGATGTTTGCCTTCTTCCACCTTTGATAAGCGTAACCTCAAGGCAATCGCACAATGAGCCTGAACAACCGGAACTTTTGGTGCAAAAATCCCATCAAAGGCTCCAAGAATATTAAGCTTCCCCCCATAATCAGTAGCGGCATCACAAAGCGCAAAAATTTCTATTTTCATTAGACGTCAATGTTCTGCATTTTGAGAACAACCCCCAGCATGCCTTTATCCCCGGACAATCGTCAATCTTAAGAGCTCCTGTCTTCTTTTGAGAGATGCTACTTTCTCCGTGCTCTTTTTTTAAAACTCGGTCATTAAGAGAACCATGCTCTCGCATCTTAACAAAGAGAATCAGCCAACCATGGTCAATGTAGGTAAAAAAGCGATTACCCGGCGAATGGCTCGGGCCCAGGCGATCGTTCAGCTTTCTCCAGAAATAACGGCAGAATTTGACGGAGCCGAACTGCAAAGCAAAAAAGGCCCCGTTTTTCAAACAGCCATCCTTGCCGGGATATGCGCTGCCAAAAAAACGAGTGACCTCATCCCTCTTTGCCACCCCCTTCCGTTGGACGATTGTCAGGTCAGCTTGAAGCTGGATTCGAAGACCCATCAGGTAACCATCGAAGCAGTTGCATCTGTCGAAGCCAAGACTGGCATCGAAATGGAAGCCCTGACCGCAGTCTCTGTTGCCGCCTTAACCCTCTATGACATGTGCAAAGCTCTTTCTCATCGAATACAAATTCTCAACATCCGTCTTTTGGAAAAAACTGGTGGGAAAAAGGACTATCTCGCAGATTGAAGCCAGCAGACACAAAAAGTAGCTCAAAGAATCCCTCCAAGCTGGATGGACTTATTCTAGCGGGGGGTCTGAGTTCTCGAATGAGACAAGACAAAGGACTCATCCGTTTTCATGGGGTCACACAAATCGAACGAACCGCCCAACTCCTCGCAAGCCACTGCCAAACCGTTTACATATCAAGGAACAAACATCAAAGTGCGTTCCCATCTACTTGGCCAACGATTGAAGATCTTTATGAAAGCATTGGGCCTCTGGGCGGAATTCTCTCTGCTTTCAAAACAGCTCCCACCCATGCCTTTCTTGTCGTCGCCCGCGATCTCCCTTTTTTAACGCAAAACTCCGTTGCTAACTTGATCTCCCATCGCGACCCGGGGACATTCGCAACAGCTTACCGTAATACTCAAACGGGTCTCCCAGACCCTTTGTTTACCATCTATGAACCCTCTTCTCTCCCGAGGTTAATCCAAGCCGCTCAAGAGAAAAAATACAGTCCCGCAAGAATTCTCTGTTCTGAAAACATCACTTTACTCGAAGCATTTGATCACAAAACCCTTGAAAATATAAATACCCCTGATGAGCTCATGCGGGCTCAAACATATCTTAAAAACGATGGGTGAAAAAACAGTCCATATCCAATATTTTGCTCTCCTGAGGGAACAGCGTAAGCAGGCCAACGAAAGCCTCCACACAAACGCGCAGACGCCGGCAGAGCTTTACCGAGAGCTCGCTCAAAAGCACCCATTTACTCTCGCACAGGAAAACCTTCAAGTGGCTCTTAATGAAGAATTTGTCTCATGGGAGACCTCTCTTTCCGATGGGGATCATCTCGTCTTCATCCCTCCAGTCGCAGGCGGTTGAACCTTTGATATTCTCATAAAAATGTTCCGTCTTTCCAATTCTCCCCTCGAAATAAACAACCTCCATGCTTCGCTCCAATCAGAGACAGCAGGTGGATTTGTGTGTTTCGAAGGACGTGTTCGCACTCTTAACGAAGGGAAAACCGTCACCTCACTCGAGTATGAATCCTATGGACCTCTTGCGGAAAAGGAAGGATTGCGCGTCATCCAGGAAGCCAAAGAAAAATTCCCCATCATTGCTGCAAGCTGTGTTCACCGAATTGGACATCTGCAAATTGGAGATATCGCTATTTGGGTAGGTGTCATATCCCAACACCGTGGCCCTTCCTTTGAAGCCTGTCGTTACATTATCGACGAAATCAAAAGCCGACTACCCATTTGGAAAAAGGAGCACTATCAAGACGGTGATTCTGGATGGATTAACTGCGAAAAGCCAAACAGCTCTTCCAAATAGAAGACAGACAACTTCTAGCTGAGCCCCCACGGGTAACCCCATTCTAAACCTTTCCAAATTGAGGACGATATATACTCATATCTTTGTCCACTCACATGCATAGCACATTCACACAGAGCCTTCTTATTTCAGGAGAAATACCCGCAAATAATATTTTGCTCTTCTTCCTTTTGCTAGTTGGAATCTTCGCTGCGATCTTTGTTGTCAGATATATCCTTCGGCTAAACAGATACTTACTTTTTTTCGCTGTCGTCATTGTTATCGCAGGTTTTTTAGGATCCTGGACCTACAATCGCAACGAACCAGCCTTCCTGACACCAGTGGTCAATCTCATCGCACCTATCTTGCCCAATAAGGCCGATGCAACTCTTGACTACTAGCCTTTAAGAACGATCAGACCTGATTTCATTCATCAGATCTGATCGAAATGTGTTGGTAGCCCGGGGGCAAAGTTAACGGCATCAATGGGATGAACACATCTCCGCGAAAAACAAAAACGCTGTAAGAACAGATCCATTTTGACTTTTTGGACCACTTCCCAGACACCTTTGGTCGAATTATCTCTTTCTCAATAGAAAGCTATCATGCCAAAGCTAAAACCAAAATCTGACATCGGGCTTATCGGACTCGCTGTAATGGGCCAAAACCTCGCCCTTAACATAGCTGATCACGGCTTCCAAATCTCTGTCTACAATCGAACAACAGAGAAGATGGATTCATTTGTGGCGGAAAATCCAAATACTCCCGGAGGACTCCAGGGATTTAAAAAAATCCAGGATTTTGTGCAGTCACTAAAAAAACCGCGTAAAATTATCATTTTGGTAAAAGCCGGTGGCCCCACTGATGCTGTCATCGATGGCCTTATCCCACTGTTAGATAAAAACGATATCATCATCGATGGTGGTAATGCAAAATGGACGGACACGATTCGCCGAGAGAAAGAATTGAAGGCCAAACGCCTGCGTTTCGTAGGCTCCGGTGTTTCAGGCGGTGAAGAAGGCGCCCGCTTCGGCCCTTCTCTTATGCCTGGCGGTGACCCCGCCGCTTACAAACATCTTAAGCCGATTTGGGAATCCATTGCTGCCAAAGTCGATGCCAAAACGGGTCAACCTCTAGAAGGGGCAGAACCAGGGAAACCGATCAAAGGAGGAACTCCCTGCACCGCTTACATTGGCCCAAATGGCGCCGGACATTACGTAAAAATGGTTCACAACGGTATTGAATACGGTGATATGCAGATGATCTGCGAAGCCTATGATTTGATGCAGAACGTGCTCGGAATGACTGCTCCGGAAATCAGCAAAATTTTTGCCCGCTGGAACAAAGGACAACTCGATTCCTTTCTTATCGAAATCACAGCTGACATTCTCCAACAAAGTGATCCCGTAACAGGAAAACCCTTTGTAGACATTGTTTTGGATACAGCCGGACAAAAAGGAACAGGCAAATGGACATCGGTCAACGCTCTCGATATGGGAGTGCCCGCACCAACTGTTTCCGAAGCTGTCTTTGCCCGTTGCCTCTCCGCAGTCAAAAAAGAAC
>JAESUN010000068.1 GCA_016763045.1 Opitutaceae bacterium
ACTACTAGCTACTGCCATTAAATTGTTCGCGGAATCGGGTTTCCACGGAACAACCGTCGACAAAATCGTTAGCGCTGCAGGGGTCAACAAACGAATGGTCTACCACTATTTTGGGGACAAGGAAGGCCTCTACCAATCTGTCATCAAAGAAGTCTACGACCATCTCTCAGTTCTAGAAATACAAGCATTCGAAAAATCGAAAACTTTTAGAGATAACCTAACAGAGATCATCCATCTCTATTTTGATTTCCTAGACCAAAACCCTCATTTTACTCGAATTCTGCAATGGGAAAACCTCAACGAAGGGAAAAATCTTCGCTCAACAGATTTAAAACTCTTTAAAAGCCCTTTTTTAGGGGCGTTAGAAAGAGAATTAAACAAAGCAAAAAAAACGAATCAAATCAGAGCGGACCTAGATGCAAAACACCTTTTAATAAGCCTTATTGGTTTATGCCAAATCTACAGTAGTAACCGCTATACATTGTCCAAAACTCTGGGAATAGACCTATATTCTGTTAAAACCCGTAGTCTAAAGAAAGAACATACGATAAAGCTCCTCCTTCATGGT
This sequence comes from Opitutaceae bacterium, assembly GCA_016763045.1. Lineage (GTDB taxonomy): Bacteria > Verrucomicrobiota > Verrucomicrobiia > Opitutales > Opitutaceae > NORP342. Next base: position 569 of record JAESUN010000068.1, read on the forward strand.
ATTCTAAAAAAAGAGCAGACTCCACAATAGAATCTGCTCCAGATAAAAAGCTCCAAGAGCCTTTAACAAATCCTGCCACGCTTACCCGCCCATTTGTGACCAGGAGGATTTTCTCCTATCCAACGATCATCAATGGCTTCTGACGCTTTCTGATAACGACTATCAGAGGAAAGTCGGGCGAAATTAGTCTGGTTATCCAGGCTAGCATGTACCATGCCCATTCCAAAGGTGAGAATATCCCCCATTTGGTATTCCGAAACTAACCAACGACCACTAAACTTGTTGCGGAGCATCACAGGATTACGAGAAAGCGTCCCAGAGAAAACCCACTCCTCTTTCTTTGCTCTTTCCACTTCGCTAGGCTTATTCTCACAATAGCCGTCAACATCCCTCGACATGTAATTACCTGTGAGGTCATGACGATTCTGCGAGTTCTCCAAAATGATTAATCCTCCGATATCGTAAGTAATATCGCCAAAAGGCGTCCAACACGTCATGTGCTTATGCGTTCCACGTCCCATATAGGGAAGATCACAATGAGGATTCGTTCCCTTCCCTTTTCCAACCGCACGGAACCAAGTGTAATCATAGTGCCGAACTTCTTCTTCAAAAAAATTGGTGTAAAAATCAATCATCCGTTCTCCGTAAAGAACATCCATCATAGCCGGATTATCCTTAGTGTATTCGGGCTTAAAAGCGGTTTCTACCCCCTCTTTTAAAACACCCTCAGTGGTTGGAAAATCAGGATTCAATATTCCGTCTTTTTCCATCTTTTCCGTCACATTACGGCGAGCTTCCAGAACGAGCTCACGGTCATGAAAACCTCTAAGAAGGATGTATCCGTCTTCCTTAAAACGCTGACGCAGAGCATCAAAATCACCTGCAAGATCAGAAGAATCTCTGATTTCGCCAATTTTGTCATCATCCGCATCCAGGATATGTCCGTAAGATTGAATTTGGGGTAAAGCAGTGGCTGTCATAATTCTTCCTTAATGCTACCATTAATTCTCTAAAAAGAAATAGACTAAATGGGATTAACCATGTAAATTTTGGAATTCTAGCTAAAACAGCGTATCGATATAAATTTGAACCCACCAGAGGTCAGAGATCATTTAACACCTCTTTTCGACGATGTCTCAATCAGGCCATTCAGAAGTCCCTCCACTTCCTCCATCATTTAAAAGCGAGAGTTGGCTGAACAGTCCCTTAAAGACCCCCGTCGGCAACATCTTGCTGGCGGGTTCCTTAAAAAGTAACACCGGATTGAAGCCTAATAGCCGTCGCATCCTAGGACACTATGCCCTCATTTATCTACTTCAAGGGGCAGGTACTTACCAAGATATTAAGAGTCAACGCATCCCTGTCTCAGCGGGAGATGCCATCCTGGTCTTCCCCGAAATCGGACACACCTATGGACCTACCCTCAAACAAAACTGGAACGAAATTCATTTCGTTTTTGATGGGCCTGTTTTTAAACTATGGAGAGACAAAGGTATCCTTTCACCCGAAAAACCAGTCTTTCATTTAGGTCCTTACCCAGAATGGGATAAAAAGTTTCGAAACATTATTTGCCCAGAAAATTCACACGACCCTGCAGAGCCTCTCGAAACACTTGGTCGGTTCATCCAACTACTTAATACCGTTCTTTCGAAGAACCAAGATATCCCTACCTCATACGAGCGCCATGAGTGGCTCTCAAAAAGCCAGAAACTCCTCTCTTTTCATAATGACTCAGGTTGGTTAACCGTTCAAGAGGTTGCGATCCAAACAGGATTATCCTACGATAACTTTCGAAAATTATTCTCGACCCATACGGGACAATCTCCCGGACAATTCCAGAAACGCCGAAAGATTGATTATGCTTGCGCATGTCTTTACCAGGCCGAGTTAAGCTTAAAAATAATTGCTTCAGAATTGGGATTTTTTGATGAATTTCACTTTTCTAAAACATTCAAAAAAATTGTTGGATGCGCACCTTCGGAATATCGAAAAAAAATGATGGGGCGATAAAAAACCGCACCCTTATTTTCGGTAAGGATTTTATATAAAAGGATCAGATCAATCCCATAATTGGCGGTTGGGCTCAATTCTCCACAACACATCCTTATCAATGCGGGGAGCTTTATTCCTATACTTCTCGGTCAATTCAATCTTCCGTTCAAGTAGCTCTCCGAAGTTTTCGCCATAGATAAACCCATTTTCAGCAACTCCTGAAATCACCATAAATTCTGTCGAAGACGTATTCCAGAGCTTCAGTAGTTTACGTGTATTAGCTAACTCAAGATCGATCGATTTTTGCAAGAAAACCTCCATCCTTGATTTTTCCGATTCGTCCTCACTTTCGAGATAAGTGTAAACCGTCCCCACCCACGCACAGACGTTTCGAACAGCCGTCGCCCAGCATTCATAAGCCGCCATCCGGTCATAAAGATCAACAAAGACTTCAGCTCCTTCGCCATCCGATTTCGCAGATTCCCTGGCCTGTTCCATAACCTTCCTCAACCGAGGAAACATCTCCTCATCAAATGCTTTCAAATACTTCCAAGCATTCTCATTACTGATTAATTCGAAAAGGACATCTCTGCCAAAATCATTAAGAGCAGGATTATTATACTGAACACATGCAAACTTCTCATAGTAGCGACGTTCCTCTACTGGAATTGCTTCAATATCTGGAACAAAAGGACGATCCCAAGTGCGCTGCCAAATAAAACCGAGACAACAATAATGAGGGACATAAGGCTGGTAAATCAACGCCTCCTCAAAATCTGTCCATAAGCCCACCAATTCATTAGCCCTGCTATCACCAACCCATTTTTTAGCTGAGCGAAGAAGAACCTCATCTACAGTCAACTCAGGTGTAAACTGGATCGATCGAATCACATCTGGAATCGGCCAGTAAGGGGTCTTTTCAGTATTCACCAATCCACCAAAAGCATTCACACGATTAACGCCTAATTTTATTAACGACCGAAGACGAGCATCCACCATTCTAGGAAAAGGAATCCCCATCAACGGCTCATGATTGTACATCGCACTTGGAAAATAATGTAAAAGAGGTTCAATTCCCTTACGACGATAGTCGGCCAAAATCGTCGCTTCAGAAGCATCTATCTGATGATGAAAAATACTGAACGCAACTCCCTTCTGATCCTCATATTTGGGGTGAGAATAAGGCATTTCATACCCACGAGCAAGCATCGTCGGCACTTCAACATCAAC
>JAESUN010000069.1 GCA_016763045.1 Opitutaceae bacterium
AAATGGCTTTCATCGTGCCACTTACATATCCAAGTGCTTTTAGATCAGGCCAGTAGTCAGAAAGATGCGGATAAGCAGGCGCCAAGGTGACAAATCCCTTTTTTGCTAATTCAGCTGCATACGCCATACTTGCCTTGCCTCCCAAACCGACCACCTCCTTATGCCCCAGATCCGTTGTTTGGTGTAGGCAAAGAACAGCTCTTGCCGCATTTCCTGCTAAAGCAACTTTAGGAATAAGCAGATAAGCTGGAACTAGCCCACCAGGTTCCGAGCGATAAGAAATGAGACGCCGAAGATAAGATCCGCAATCAACTTCCTCCTTTATAAGGATAGCCAAAGGACAACGTTTTTCCTCGCTGGGAAGGCTTCCCATAACAGCCTGCATCTTTAGCAGTATGTGCGTGCGCCTGACCGCCCATTCCTCCTGAGAGACAACCGGGATCAGTATGCCTTGCTCATTCATCAGCTGATTCATGGATTGTCAGAATCCGGTGTTTTGAGAGACTGGCAAGTATTTCATAGGTAAAGATATTTCAGTCAAATCTTCATTGGTTGCAATTTCCCATTGACTTTAAATAAATCCGGCATTGCCTAAGCGACTTGCTTAATTCCAGCTCAGGAGTTTGCGCTTTCAATAAAATGGAAATCGCCGGTTTTTTGATTTGGAATTACTCCAAAAGCTTCTATCAAAGAAACTTTATGGGTCGATAGCTCAATCGGTAGAGCAGTTGCCTTTTAAGCAATTGGTTCGGGGTTCAAGTCCCCGTCGACCCACCACTTTCTTCCGCTGAAATATGCAGCCTATAAAAAAGAGAATCGTCATTATCGAAGATCAAACGGCGATTCGTGAAATGCTCGCTCTTATTCTAGGAGGCGATGCAAACTATCAAATCGTTGGCGAAGCAGGCGATGGACAAGTCGCATGCGATCTGATCCTAGAGAAACAGCCTGATTTATTGATACTGGACGCCAAACTCCCGGGCTTGAGCGGTCTGGAAATCCTACGTAGAGTAGCCTCTAAGCTACCCCGTATGCGAACCATGGTTTTTTCCGCTCATGAAAACGCGGCTCTTATCCGAGATATGCTCGAAGCAGGGGCTCATGGTTTTGTCGAAAAAACAGCGGGATTAATCGAAGTTACCAAGGGATTGCAAACGGTATCAGAGGGCGGCAATTACTTCGGTCCTTCTATTTCAAGAATCTTACAAACTGTTGTCGCCAACCCAACAAGCGCCAACAGTGCGATGGGATCCTTAACCAAAAGAGAAAGAGAAATACTCCAATTGATCGCGGAAGGGTTAAGCACCAAAGAGATTGCAAACAAACTCTCCCTCAGCGCAAAAACAATTGATAACCATCGAACCAACCTAATGGGGAAACTCGATCTACATAATGTCGCCAGCATCACTCGCTATGCGATAGAGATCGGATTAATCGAAGCAGAACAACTCCCCTAGAAAATAACGGGAGCAATCGAGCTTCGTTCTAAAAAGGTTTCGCGAGGAGCGCCTCCTCGTATCTTTCCTGTAAAAGATCGATCAATCCGGGATGCACACTAACGAGATCTGTCATAAAAATTTTCAGATCTGGATTCTTCGCCTTCGCCCGTTGGCAAATCCGTTCAATATCTCCGTCTTGCCCGGCATGTCGACCTGGTGAAAGAAAAAGCATCGCAAGGACTATGTGATTGCACTGCTTCTTCTCAGGAAAAGTTTCCAGGGCCGACTCCAGTAGAGGCTCATTAAAAGCGTAAGCACCCCCTTCTCGACGTTCCATCGATGCAGGAATCACGGATTCCTTCAGACGATTTGAGAGCTCTTCAGCTATCCTGTCTCGAACCTGAGTCACGGCCTTTACCGGGCTCCCGTGATCCACAACGATAAGACCAGGAGCATGCAAATGATAACGAAGGACACATTGCCCAATCAAATCCTGAAGAATTTTAGCCAGCATCGGCACGGATTTATTTTCGACCCCCGCTAAAGGCGGAGCCACCCGGATATCTATTTCTGGATACTGAGCTTTGAGCTTTTGCAGCTTTGCCGGAAGATAATCCGTCAGAGCTGCACTCGGTCCAAAAAAAAGAGGAATCAGTAAAAAGGACCTGCCTCCCTCAGCTGCTATTCGGGAAAGTTCAGAATCCAACCTCCTCGCAGGATAACCATCCAACTCTTCGACTGAAATAGAATCCGAATGAAGCAGTGAGACAGGCGTAACTTCCTCACCTAAACGAGAAGCCAAACGCCCGGCAATTTTACGCAAATTTTTGGTCGAAGCAGGCGCTAGCGATCCATTGTCTATCAATAGACAAAAGGACCTATTTTGCGGGTTTTTCATTTTTATACTCAAAGGAAGCGATCTTCTTGTGAAATTTCTTGCGCCGCTTCATTCTTTACTCAATAAGAAGATTCAAGCTTTGTAAGTATCCTACGTATTATTCTTCTATGAAATTTTCGATTAAAATTGTCACGACCATCCTTCTAGGCCTCACGATTCTTCTTTCTGGATGCAGTAAAAAACCAACTCGCCCCAACCCAAATCAAACAATGTTTGGTCCTGGATCAGGTGCTGGATTGAATGTGCAGAACGTTGAAACAACAGATATGTTCGGGGATACGGACTCTATGCTGGAAATGCGTGACGGAGCCCTGAACCTAGCAACCGCCAATCAAGAACGTGGCATCCTGCCAAATATTTATTTTGATTTTAATGCAACTGGCATTCGTGCTTCCGAAAGAGATAAATTGTCCGACGCAGCCGAATATATCCGCAACAACCCAGGAGCAGGTCTTCTCTTGGAAGGTCATTGTGACTGGCGTGGAACTGCGGAATACAACTTAGGATTGGGTGATCGCCGAGCTGCCAGCGTTCTGAGTTTTCTCAGCACCTTAGGAATAAGTAACGACGATCTATTGACTTTATCCAAAGGCGACCTTGAAGCGATTGAAAGCAATATGGAGTCTCAATTACAAGATGATCGCCGAGTCGAGCTCGTGATCTTACGTTAAGAAAAATATTTACACTTTTGAACAAAAGCCTCTGGAGTTTCCCGGAGGCTTTTTTGTCGTTAACGTAAAGCAAGTGATTTCAAGACATCCTTCGAAACAGTGATGGCCTTTTTCATCACTCCCAAATGAAAGCTTTCATTGGGAGCATGTAAGTTATCCTCCGGTAGGAATAGCCCGAGCATAATCGAATCCATACCCAAAACCCGCTTAATATCCGCAATAATGGGAATACTACCTCCTTCACGAAGAAAGAGAGGTGGTTTACCAAAGACTCGCGTAACGCTAGCCTCAATGGTTGAAAAAGCTTTTGCCAGAGCCTCAGATTGATCTTCGGGTGTATTAGGCCTTCCTGGAGGCACGACAAGATAAGGAGCGCCACTGTGACCTGAAGTTACCTTTATAGAAACTCCAGCAGGGCAACGATCATAAAGAGCCTGACTGATCAAAGCTTCGATCTTCTCAGGTGTTTGATTTGCCACCAAACGTGCACTTATTTTAACAAATGCTTTCGATGGAATAACCGTCTTACTCCCCTCGCCCTGATAACCTCCACCAATTCCATTAAACTCAAGGGTTGGTTGAAACCGAACAGCTTCGAAGGGTGAGAAACCCGGAACACAGCTAAATTGATCAAGACCCAGGAAATCGAGATATTCCGATTCACTCACACCTAGCTTGGCAAGTTCCTGACGTTCCCAGTCCTCCACATCAACGACATCATCGTAAAATCCATCAATGGCGACGCGCCCATCTGTATCATGCAGTGAATCACAAAGCTGCATGAGCGCTTGAATAGGATTCAACAAGGCACCTCCGTGAATCCCTGAATGCAGATCTGTTTTGGGACCTGTCAATTCAGCATCGAGTGTAACGATACCCCGTATCCCGCAGGTGACAACGATCTGCGATTCATTGGGGCTTCCCGTGTCTGATAGAAAAACAAGATCCGCCGACAAATCCTTTTTTCGCGTTTCCAAGATTTCATTAAAACTGGGACTTCCTATTTCTTCTTCACCCTCGATCAAAAAGGTAATTCGCAGCGGAAGATCCGGCAATTCCTCGAGCAATGAAGCAACCGCTGCCAGATGAACCATGAGAGGACCTTTGTTATCAGCCGTTCCCCGGCCATAAATTCTCTCATCCCTTATAACGGGTTCAAAAGGTGCTGTGTCCCACATCTCCACGGGATCTGCGGGCTGCACATCGTAGTGTCCATAGATAACAACATGAGGCCAATCAGCAGGTCCATTTCGTTTTCCCAGAATAACCGGATGCAGCGGTGTCTCAATAACATCCACCTCCAATCCCATTTCAGTCAAAAGCCCGGCAACAAACTCCCGGCACTCCGTCATTCCTTTTTGAAAAGAAGAGTCTGTGGAGACACTCTGACATCGAACATACTGCTTTAATTTTTCAACCGGATCAAACATAGAGATATTACTCTTGGGGTTCAGTCTTCAAAGACCTAGTTTCGGCCTCTTTCAAAAATGGCAATGGCTTCCGGCATGAATTCTTTTAGCCGTTGAATTCGCGTCGCATCCGATGGATGCGTTGAAAGCATTTCAGGTGGCCCCCCTTTTCCTTCTTTCGACTCAGACATAGCCGTCCAGAATTCGATAGCCACCCGTGGATCATAACCTGCGCGAGCAGCGTAGATAATCCCGATCTGATCCGCTTCGCTCTCATTCAAACGAGAATACGGAAGCATGATCCCCAAGGTAGCTCCAACGCCATACGCTGCCATCGCGGCATTTCGCGTCCCACTATCTTCATCATCCATCGCGACAGCCAATCCAACACCTCCCAAACCAACAAGAATCGATTGCGACATCCGCTCGGAACCATGCTTAGCTGTCACATGAGCAATTTCATGCCCCATCACAATCGCGAGTTTTTCATCGGTATCAGCCACCTTGAGTAAACCTGTATAGATTCCAACCTTTCCCCCAGGAAGAGCAAATGCATTGACGCTTTCGTTCTCGAAGAGAACGAATTCCCATTCCGCATTCGGGATATTATCTCCAACAGCTTGAGCTATCCGTTTCCCCACACGATTAACCATCGCCGTCGCTTCGACATCATCAGAAATCTTCTCCTTTTTCTTTATCTCAGAAAAAGCAGATACGCCGAGCGCAAGCTCTTTTTCCGAAGAAATAAAGTTAAGAGAACGCCTACCCGTTTCCGGGACAGTGTAACAACTGGATAAATACAAGCAGAGGGCACCAAGGCCCGCCAATCGAAAAAACAGTGTTCCCTTTTTCATCCTGATAAAACTATCTTCAAAAGTGCTAATTATCAATCATGTACGATCAATGCTTAAAGTGACGCATCCCGGTAAAGACCATCGCCATATCTCGTTCGTCAGCTGCAGCAATGAGCTCGTTATCCCTAATAGCCCCACCCGGCTGGATAGCGGCCGTCGACCCTGCATCCGCCGCAGCGATAAGCCCGTCTGCGAAAGGGAAAAGAGCTTCTGAAACAACGACAGAGCCTTTCAGATCGAGTCCGGCTTGCTCTGCTTTCCATACTGCAATATTCGAGCTATCGACCCGTGCCATTTGCCCCGCACCAATCCCCAAGGTTCTTTCTCCTTTGGTATAAACGATTGCATTCGATTTTACATGCCGAACTATTTTCCAACCAAATAACATGCTCTTCCATTCCTCATCCGTCGGTTGCCGTTTCGTAACAACCTTAAAGGTATCGGGTTGAGCGGGTGCCCTATCCTTATCCTGGAGAAGAACTCCTCCGATAACAGTGCGAATTTCCTGCAACGCATCGGGTCCTAATCCTTCCTTACTAACCATAAGGCGAAGATTTTTCTTCTTCTTGAAAATTTCAAGCGCTTCAGGGCTAAACCCAGGAGCAATAATCACTTCGCAAAAGATATCGGCGATTTCCTTTGCCAGATCTCCACCCAAGGTCTGATTCACCGTGATGATACCACCAAAAGGTGCCTGTTTATCCGTCTCAAAGGCCTGATGCCAAGCCTCTAACAACGTATCAGCACTGGCTACACCACAAGGATTTGTATGTTTGAGAATAGAAACCGTCGGTTTTTGAAATTCACCGATCAGAAAGACAGCCGAACTGATATCCAGGATATTATTATAGCTGAGAGCTTTACCCTGTAGCTGCTCCAAGTGATCAAAGAAAGTGCCGTAAAGTGCCGCCTTTTGATGAGGGTTTTCTCCGTAACGAAGGGACTGAACCTTAGGTAGAGAAATCTCATACTGTGCCGGAAACCCCGAAATAGCATCCATATCCGGAGATTGTTGGCCTGCGAGATACACCGCAATCGCCTTATCGTATGTTCCGGTTGTTTGAAATACCTTTTGCGCCAGCTCACTACGTAAAGAAGAAAGGGTCTGCTCATCTTCGTCAGACAATGCCTCAAGCACACGACAATAATCGGAAGAATCACACACAACCGTCACACTGGCATGGTTTTTCGCCGCACTACGAAGCATACTCGGCCCCCCGATATCAATATTCTCGATAGCTTCCTCGAAAGTCACTCCTGGTTTTGCAATCGTGGCTTCAAACGGATATAAATTAACAACAACTAAGTCGATTAGATCGATGCCATTTTCACGAGCCTGTTTAAGATGCTCTTCCTTATCACGGCGGCAGAGTAGCCCACCGTGAATCTTAGGATGAAGTGTCTTTACTCGCCCCTCCATCATTTCAGGAAATCCCGTATGCTCACTCACATCCGTCACTGGAAGACCTTTCTCAGAGAGCAACCGAGCGGTCCCTCCGGTCGAAAGAAGTTTGTAACCATGTTTATGAACCAAATCAGTTGCAAATTCAACTAATCCGGATTTGTCCCAGACAGAAAGGAGAGCGAGCTTTTCCATAGAGTTTTTGTGCTCGGAAGCACCCGTTCTTTCAAGAGAAAAGCCCAAATTCGACGAGAAAGACCCCAAATGCCTCCACAAAGAATTTCTCTCTTTTACCCGTTTCTTAATCCAGAAAATACATTTCAATCAATGCCACACCCAAAGTGCCGTCGGAGCTTCGGATATGCGCCGTGTAAACACCCGGCTCAAGAGTTAAGAGAATAGCCGCATCCTTCGATTCTGGAGCAAAAGCCGGTAATCCTGCTTCTGCAAAAGCGGCACTGAGAGCCTCAGCATTATCATCACCCCAGTCCTCATTAAAATCAATCGATGTATTACCTGAGAAAACTTCTATCTGAGGGTCGCGTAAATACCCAGGAACATTGCTCGCCGCTAATCCCGAGCCCAC
>JAESUN010000070.1 GCA_016763045.1 Opitutaceae bacterium
GTCAGTTATCAGAAACAAGGCTTGGCCAGAAGTGTTTTCCTCGGTGAGATTGAGGACCAGTGGTATGATGGGAACCTTGAAATATTCATTGAAAAACGTTTCGAGAGTGGCTTTACGTTGCGGCTGACCGGCAACAACCTTCTTAATGCCAACAGCATTCAGGCAGAGCGTAACTATGACGGCGACACCACCGCTGAAATTCAGGCAAATCAGAGAGCCGGAAATGTTGATAATTATGAAGTGGAAAGAGAAGTTGCCTCACGTGTATTTATGATTACAGGTAGATATACGTTCTAGGGTAGAGATCGTTAAATTTTAGTCCAAACTATAAAGCCCCGCTGAAGTTTCAGACGGGGCTTTTTTTAATCATAGAAATGAAGGCGAGGGTTAAATCCTGATCAACTGGCCACTTGCCATTGACTGGGCTGCCACCTCAGCTAGCCGCAGGGCTTCCACGCCGTCCTCAATGCTTGTTTGTGGGGCGCACGCATCTGCAAGGACGTCTGCAAAGTGGCTGATCTCGATTCTGTATGCGGCTTCATAACGTTCAAGGAAGAAATCCTGCACCCGGTCTTCCTGAGATCCATCGGCGTTCCACAATCCGACATGAGAACATAGAATATTATCTGCTTTTACCAACCCTGTGCTGCCGAGAACTTCGATTCTCTGGTCGTATCCATATACGGCACGGCGACTGTTGCTTATGGTGCAAAGCTTGCCAGTGGCGGTTTTGAGGATGATCTTGGCACTGTCAATATCTCCGGCTTCGCCAATGGCGGGATCAACCAGACAACTGCCCGAGGCAAAAACTTCCGTAATTTTTTCATTCAGGAGCCACCGTGCCATGTCGAAATCATGGATGGTCATATCTTTAAACAGGCCACCGCTCTGATTGATATAATTAACCGGTGGTGGGGCAGGGTCATGGCTTGTGATCTGAAGCATTTCCAGCGCACCTATTTTGCCGTCAATGATAGATTTCTTGAGTTTGCTAAAGTCTGGATCATAGCGTCGGTTAAAACCAAGCAGGAATTTAATACTTCCTGCGTTGACAGCTTCGAGGCATTTTTGAGATGTTTCGAGATTCAGGTCGATGGGTTTTTCGCAGAAAATTGACTTTCCCGCATCAATGCAGCGTAGGATAATATTTGCATGCGTGTCCGTGGGGCTTGCAATAAGAACAGCATCTAACGAAGAGTCGGCAAGGACATGTTCAAGTGAGGTTGATTTTGCTCCAAACTTATCCGCAAGATTTTTTGCGCTATCCTCATGATAATCAACGACATAACGGAGCGATAGGCGGGCGTGATTGTTAATGTTTTCTGCGTGAATAGTGCCAATTCTTCCGGCGCCGATAACTGCGACTGAATACATAGTCATTTCCTTGTATTAAAAAAAATATAGTCAAAATAGAATGAATATTCTTGACAATAAGTCAAAATAGAATAAATATTCTATAGATAGAATAAAAATTCTCAATCAAAAAAGTGAGATTTTATTATACTATGTAATCTAATCAACAGGAGATAGAGAAATTGAGTCCATTAGTAAACAAATATAGAAATGGATTTCAAATTGGTTTGACGCATATCACACGTCATAATGATCCAGATGAGGTTACGGGTATTGGGCTGGCGGTACTGCGACTGGAGCCCGGCGAAACATATACCGTTACTCTGGAAAATGAAATGGCTTTGTTGTTAATGCGTGGTCGGGTTGCCGTTACGGTTAATGGCCATGAGAATGTAATAACCCGAACCAGCCTGTTTGATGATCAGCCGACATGTATTCATGCCTCAAAGGGCAACCGCATAACGCTTAAGGCGGAAATTTCAGCAGAATTCACACTTTATCAATGTAACAATGAAAAATTATTTTCACCTGAATTATACGTACCTGCCGGTGGCAAGGACGAACATCGGGGCAAGGGTCAGGTCGGTGATACGTGTCTGCGATTTGTAAGGACAATCTTTGATGATACCATTTCCTCTAAAAATGCGGATTTGGTATTGGGGGAGGTTATCACAATGCCCGGAAAATGGTCTTCATACCCACCGCATAGTCATCCGCAGCCGGAAATTTACCATTATCGGTTTACTGATGACCGGGGCTGGGGCCATGCCGAACTGGGGGAGGATGTGTTGAAAGTCCGTCCAAATGACACTGTTCGTATCGTAGATGACAAAACACACGCTCAGGTGTCCGCACCGGGATACGGCATGTATTACTCATGGGTTATTCGGCATTTGCCGGATGATCGCTACACCATCCCGGAATTTGAAGAACAGCATAAATGGATCATGGATACTGATGCCACTTATTGGCAGCCGAAGGAATAGATAAAATGACAGTAAAAGAAACACTCGACGTTATTTGCATGGGTCGGGCAAGTGTCGATTTATATGGTGATCAGGTCGGCAGCCGTCTGGAAGATATGCAGAGCTTTTCAAAATATGCCGGTGGTTGTCCCACCAATATAGCCATTGGAACAAGTAAGTTGGGATTAAAATCCGCATTGCTTAGCCGGGTTGGTGATGAGCATATGGGCAGGTTCCTGATTGAAACGCTGGAAAATAATGACGTCAATACGGACGCTGTGGTGATGGATGCTGGCCGGTTAACCGCCTTGGTTATTCTGGGTATTCGGGATAAAAAGACATTTCCCCTGATTTTTTATCGGGAAAATTGTGCGGATATGGCGCTGGATATTTCGGATGTGAAGGAAGATTTTATCGCTTCTTCCAAGGCGTTGTTGGTCAGCGGGACGCATTTTTCAACGGATCAGGTGAACAAGGCAAGCCGCCTTGCAATGACCTATGCCCGAAAACATAACCGGCAGATTATACTCGATATTGACTACCGGCCTGTACTCTGGGGCTTGACGGATCATGGCATGGGAGAGGAACGTTTTGTAAGTTCGGATCACGTGAGTGAACATATACAGTCCTTTTTAAAGGATTGTACGGTGATCGTCGGTACGGAAGAAGAATTCCATATTGCGGGGGGAAGTCAGGATAATATTGAGGCATTGAGGAAAGTTCGGTCAATAAGCGATGCTTTGCTGGTCATCAAATTGGGGCCTCAAGGTTGTGCCTATTTTGAAGGTGAAATTCCAGATGAGATTCCGAGTGACAGCATAATATCTGGTTTCCCCATTGAAGTATTCAATGAATTAGGGGCCGGGGATGCTTTTATGTCCGGCTTTCTACGGGGTTATCTAGGCGGTAAGGATGTTGCAACAGCCTGTCGCTACGGGAATGCATGTGGGGCGATAGTTGTGTCCCGCCACGGCTGTTCCCCGTCAAGCCCCAGTAAAGAGGAACTGGATTTCTTCCTGAAATATGGCAGTGATCATTTCCGTCTTCGCGAGGATGAAGAACTCAACCACATTCATTGGGCAACCAATCGAAAACAGAATTATGACGAGGTGATAGCCTTTGCTTTTGACCATCGGTCACAATTAGTAGATATTGCAGGCAATAGAAAAGATGCGGCGGAAAGTATCGCGTATTTTAAACAACTGTGCCTGGAAGCCGCATTGGGCACCAAAGAAGAATTTCCCGACAGGGGATTGGGCATATTATGTGACGGCCAGTTCGGAGAAGATACATTGGCGGCTGCGATGGGGAAAGATTTGTGGATAGGTCGGCCTATTGAGGTGCCGGGCTCTATACCGCTCCAGTTTGTTGGTGGTGATGATATTGGATCGACTCTGCGGACCTGGCCAGAAGACCATTGTATAAAATGTCTTGTTTTTTATCATCCGCAGGATGCTGTTGAACTTCGGGAACAGCAGGAGCGAACAGTAAGAACGTTATTCCATAGTGCGCGGGATAATGGCAAAGAACTTTTGCTGGAGATCATTCCCCCTAAATCCTCCCATAGAACGGAAACCACGGTGTCTGAAAGTCTTGGGCGTTTTTATGATCTGGGAATTAAGCCGGACTGGTGGAAATTACCAGCTCCCCTGAACAAACAGGAATGGGAAAACATCAGTGCAGTGGTTAATGAACGGGACCCTTATTGTCGGGGCGTTGTTATGTTAGGATTGGATGCGCCTGAGGAGCAAATTCAGGAAAATTTGACTTTGGCGGCTCAGCAGTCTGTATGTAAAGGGTTTGCTATTGGAAGAACTATTTTTGGTGATGTTGCCCGGGCATGGTTTGCGGGGGATGTTGACGACAGTCAGGCTGTTACGGCCATGAAAGAAACATATGGAAGACTGATTGCTCACTGGGTAAGTCAACGGGGCTAACCCCGCGCGGGTCACTTGGCGAGGGCAGGGTTTCTGTTTTAGTGTACGGGATAATAATATGAAGACAATCAGATTAACAATGGCGCAGGCATTGGTACAATATATGCTGGCTCAGAGGGTGATTGTAGATGAAAAAGATGTTCCTCTTTTTGCGGGTGTATTTGCCATCTTTGGTCATGGTAATGTGGCGGGTATGGGGGAGGCTCTTCATGCCGTTCAGGATAAGTTACCAACTTTCCGCGCCCATAATGAGCAGGCCATGGCCCATTCCGCGATTGCCTATACCAAGGCCCGGATGCGGCGTCAAATGATGGCTTGTACAACGTCGGTCGGGCCGGGTGCGACAAATATGGTAACTGCTGCCGCGTTGGCGCATGTGAACCGATTGCCGATACTTTTATTGCCGGGGGATACATTTGCCAATCGTCGCCCGGACCCGGTATTACAACAGATCGAAAATATCTCAAATCCGACGGTCGTCGCCAATGACTGTTTTAAACCTGTTAGCCGATATTGGGACCGCATCACGCGCCCGGAACAATTGATTACAAGCCTGCCTCAGGCGGTACGGACCTTAACCGATCCGGTAAATTGCGGACCGGTAACATTGTGTCTGCCGGAAGACGTTCAGGCAGAGAATTATGAATATCCGTTATCTCTTTTTGATCGCACGTATCACGAACAGAAAAGACCGGAACCGGATCAGGGCGAGTTGAAGCATGCTGTGGAAATTCTTTCACAGGCCAGAAAACCTTTGATCGTTGCCGGTGGCGGGGTTCTTTATAGCATAGCTTCTGAGGTTTTAGAGTCCTTTGCGGATCGTTATAATATACCTGTTGCAGAAACGCAGGCTGGCAAAGGCGCTTTACCATGGAACTGTGCCGCATCTGTTGGTGCAATTGGTGTTACGGGTACGTCTGCGGCCAATGAATTGGCCCGGGAAGCGGATGTCATACTTGCTATTGGGTGTCGGTTATCCGATTTTACCACAGGATCACGGTCTTTGTTCCAGAA
>JAESUN010000071.1 GCA_016763045.1 Opitutaceae bacterium
CAAGGTACCGGTTTAACGGTAATGCAAAACCATATACTTATCTATTTCTATTCTTTTCTTCGGCGGGATAATGACCGTTGTCATGGGGTCACGAATAATAGCCGGGCCATGCACAATATTGCCCGCTTTAAGCTCTGACATTTGCCACACTTTAAAGTCATAAAACTCACCTTCGTGACTCACTTCACGCGTTGCAACATAAGCAGATTTAGGCGGTTCAGCGCCCTCTATTTCATGCTCAATAATCTCCGGCATAGCCTTTGGCGCTACGGCCTGCACAAACACTTCAGTAATTGCATACCCAGCATCAGGGAAACGCGCTCCATCGGGGTATATATTGGTATACATTTCCTCAAATGCGGCAATAATATTATCTACATCTTCAGCGCTTTTAGCCGTACCGACGTCTAGTAATGTTTCGAAACTTTCAAGCTGACCCATGTATCTACCATAAAATCCATAGCGATATTCAAGGTCTTCTTCTGGTATGCCCTCGGAGGCCATTTCAGCAACAGCCTTTTCCTCAAGCGAGCGCCAAGCATCATTCATGTCCTTGGCTACTTTTTCCTTAGCTTCGTCATCCGAGCCATTAGGAATAGTAATAACAACACCCATATGGTAACGATGAAGGTATTCTGCGCAAGCTCCGCCAAATGCTGAAAAGGCTGCCGCATAAGGAAAAGTAATAACATCGGCTAACTCAAAATCTTGTGTAAATCCCCACATATGAACGGGGCCTGCGCCGCCATAACACATCATCGTGAAATCGCCAGTGTTATAACCCTTGGAAACAAGTATAGACTTAGCCGCATCACGCATTTGAGCATTAACGACTGAAAGAACTCCTTTGCCTGCTTGGTATATATCCAACCCCCAAAGGGTCAGCTATGGTCTCTTTCAATGCTTTTTTTGCCTTGTCTACATCCAAGGTTATTTTCCCACCCAAGAAGTAATCTGGATCCACATAACCCATCGCGACATTTACATCTGTGACTGTTAATTTATCGTATTTATAACAAATACCGACCTCAGCACCCGCACTTTCAGGTCCCACATGTAAACGTTTGTACTCATCAATCCAAACAGCTGAACCAGCACCGGAACCAACTGAATCAATGGCGACCATCGGCAAGGCGAGCCTATGGCCCGCATAATCCGGGTCTTTACGAATCGACAGCATATTGTTAACAATCAGCCCAACATCAAAACTAATACCGCCCATATCGGCAGTACAAACATTTTTCAGGCCAAGCTTTTTACTCATCACTTGCGCCCCCATCATGCCGCCAATCGGCCCTGATATAACCGTTTCATACAAACGTGGATATTCAACATTTACAGCACCACCGTAGGATAACAAGGTTAATAAACGTGCTCCATAACCATCATTAATCGCTGCTTGTTCAACCTCAGCTATTGTTTCTCTGGTATGTTCCGCTGCAAAACATTGCAACAGCAAACTTTTTAATCGATTATTCTCTTTACTTACCGGCGCTATATCAGAAGAGCAGACGACAGGAATATCAACGCCTGCTTCTTTAAGCATCTCTACGGCAATTTTTTTCGCATTCAGTTCATGACCTGGCGCGATATACGAATTGATAAAAAGAATACCAATCACTTCAACCTTTGCCGCAATAAGTTTTTCAACACCTTCTCGCACATGCTTTTCACTCAAAGGAATCATAATGGTGCCAGGGGCAATATGCTTATCCATAAAGTAGCTACCACCACTAACACGCCCACTAACACCATGGATATTTTGGCGATCAACCATTGGCCGAGTATGCTTATGCAACTGATTATGTAATATTTCTGATTGTGTTTGGCCAAGGTAGGTTAGCCCACCTTCCATAATGGACATATCTTCAAAACCACGTGTTAATAACAAGCCTACTTTTTTACCTGTGCCCGTTAGCAAGGTATTGAGCATCCCTGTACCTGCATAGATACAAACTGAAGCATTCTCATGAGCCTCTCTTGATGTAATACCAATACTTTGCGCGGCATCTTCAACAGATTCCATATAACTTGCGGGCTCATTACTTTTGTTAGTCAGTGCTTTACCCACTGTAAACGAGCCATCATCCTTTACTAAAATGGTGTCCGTCATTGTGCCGCCCGCATCAAGGGCTAAAATATACTTCTTGTTCTTTTGTAACTGCTCTTTAGAAACTGACATTTATTTCTCCTGAAATCTTACTTATACCCAATGGGTATAAGTTTTTGAAAGTGGAATAAAACATTCCTACCTATCTCTGCTTTATAGCGTCGCTAGATAGTCGGCGGTTTTATCTTTAAACCAATCCGGTGATTCATCGCTCAGCGGCTTATTCATCATCTCACTGTAAAACCTATCCAAGTCTGGCAATGCTTCAAATATAAGTGGGTATCCAGGTGGAACAATTTCAACAGCAAGTTGAGCCGCACATCCTGGACAATAAAATTCACGAATTTCCATCCAATCTGGATCTGGTGCCGCTGCAGCAGGATAATAAACCTCCTCCATTTTTTCTTGGTTATCACGTACTCGTACATCAGAGTGTAATTTCCAATTAACACGATAATCGCCATACTCATGGCCACACTCGCATTTCACAATACGTTCATCACCCTTTTTCACTATAAATAAGTGGTCATTTAAGCGCATCAAAATTTGATTATCCCACGTCGCCTTGTCTTGCAGAATTTCCAAATACGTCCAAAAACGCTCAGGATCCTTCTTTGTCATGCGCCTCATTTCATCAACATCATTATCTGAAATATGGCCTTCAACTAACTGCTTTAATAAACCTTTATCTACTTTTTCCATTTTATCTCCTAATTTTTAGCTATACAATAATGTTATTTTAGATTTCAAAGTCATCATCTAATTGCCAAAAATTCCTATAATGTTTGTTATAACCTTCAAAGCTGGTTGAACTACGATACATTTCTAATAACTCGTCTCTTATCGTGTGAGACTCAACCTTAACTTTTTGCTCTTTCCACCATTCAGTTACTGGTATTGATTCTGCTTTGCGACGAGCATACAATGACTTTTGCTCCTGCTTTGTAGCAGCTTCATCCATCGTCACTTTACCGTTCTCATCTTTTGATGCCACTACGCCATACATAGTTTTTGCAAAAACTGCAGGTAATTGACCAATTCGAATATCCTCAACAACTGAGCTATTTTCACGCTCCAAAGGATCTCCCCAGCCACCCGATGCGCCGGCTGCGTTAGCCCACAGATCATTGTCACCCATTGTTTGCTCTGGAGGATCATACTTCCAAGATGTAATATCACCCGTTAACTTACCCTGTTCAGCATATTCAAGAACTTCACCAGCCGTCGTTGGGGTGTCGCCATCTGCTTTAATTAAATCGGGTATATTTGTGTTTAGTGCCGTAACCGTTATTACCCCTGGCGCAGGATAGCCACCATTCATGCCGGAAGATAAATAAGATGTCATTGATGTTGCGGATCCACCACGAGACACACCGAGTCGCTGACCCGTTTCTTGCATCCAATGGACAGAGCTTTGACCAACACCGCCACGATACTTACCGTGGCCACAATACCCAGGCTCTAACTTTCGACCCAAATGGTGAAGTGGCGGAATTAAATACTCGAACTCCTCAGAGTTACCAATATTACATAACTGAGTGTGTTGAGCCCATGTACATGGCGTACCATCTTTAAATGGGTATGCACCCATTGCACCCCCACCAACCCATTCGAAGTTGGTAAAGCCATAGGCGTTCCATCTTCTAACACACCACTTCCTTGCACGCCATCCCATGAATCTTCAGGTGCAAACGCTTCCTCCAAGTAGCCACGCA
>JAESUN010000072.1 GCA_016763045.1 Opitutaceae bacterium
ATTGTAGATGGCTTCGTCTGGATCGTTTTCCGCCAAGGCTAGAGGAACGACGATGTATGTTCGGTACTGCCGAGCTTTGTCACGTATCCGCTTCATTTCGGGGCCATCGATTTTCAAAGCCTTTTCAGCGGGTGAGCGATTTGGATCGCCGCCCGTCAGGATCTCTTCGGGAAGTACGATGAGGTCGAGCTCTTCTCCTGGATACATTTGTTCGGCTTGGTCAGCGGCCTGATCGATCAATTTTTCGATCTCGAAAATCCGCTGTTCCTGTCCTGGGAAGTCCTGTATCGGATGTAAGGTTGTGGCAACGATCACTTTTCGCGGCCCTGGTTGATCCGAGGCTAGGATTTTTACTTTTTTGATTTTTGGGGTCATTCTGAACAAGCCCTTTCGATTGAAATTAGATCTAGAAAAGTGATTTCATCAAACTTTATGTCGAAAAGAGATTGTCTTTTTTTTGAAGGAGCTACCTATATAAAAAGCATGACTGATAAGGATTTTTATTTTCCTTCGACCGGTGTATCCGTGGAGAAAAAGGCAGTGCTTTTGTCTATCGATAATTATCTACTGCCATTGCGTGACAATCTTTGTTCGTATCTCTCGACCCCCGAATGTCGTCAAGAGCCGGTCTTGAGTCCGAGCCAAAGTGATCGTATGGCCCCTGATCAACTCGCTGCTCACTTTTACGGAGCTGTTCTTTTTGAAGAGGGTAAATATCGGATGTGGTACTATGCCAATTCGTTGGAAGATCCAGATGCTCCCTACGATAGGGAGAAGCATACTATCGGTCCTGTCTGTTATGCCGAAAGTGTTGATGGGATTGCCTGGGAAAAACCTTCTCTGGGCCAAGTGGAGTTTCGTGGGAGCAAAGACAACAATGCGATCGCGCTACCTGATGAGCAGACCGAAGGTGTTCATGTGATTAGGGACGAGAGCGACCCAGATCCTCAGCGCCTCTACAAGATGGTTTATAATGCCTGGAATGGAAAGACCTGGGTCTTTCGTACGGCGACGAGTTCTGACGGTATCGATTGGAAGGCTGCGGATACTTTTGCGATTGATGATTTTCTCGAAACCGGAGGTCTTTATAAATTTAATGATCTCTACGTGGTCAATGGGCAGCGGATCCTCTACAGTGATGGTGGGCATCGTAGTGGTCGTCAGGGGAATGCGGTATTATCGCCGAATTTTGATGATTGGATACCTGGCCATACAGATGCCTTTTTGTTACCCGAACCGGAGCACCCGGCAGACCGAGGGCATCTCAAACCCTATGACCAGGTTCACGTCGGTGTGAGTGCAGCGAGTTTTGGCAACGTGCTCGTTGGGCTATATGGCATCTGGCATAACGCTGCTCCCTATGAGGAGAAGCAGGATATCAACGGTTGGTTTGCGCACGGAAGAACTTCCTGCGATCTTGGGTTGGTCATCAGCAATGATGGCCTGCATTTTCGCGAACCGGTCAAAGGAAAAGTTTACATTTCCCAGTTCGACACACAGGTTACCCCTATACCAGGGAAACGATACCCAACTGTTTTGGTGCAGTCGGGCAATGGGATTCTCAATGTAGGTGATGAGACCCGTATCTATCATGGGCGTTGGCGGAATTCTGACTATGGACAGGGCTATTTAGGTGAAGTCGCTTTAGCTATTTTGCCACGTGATCGATGGGGAGCCATTGGGATCGGCCCGAGCAATCTCTTCCCGGAAGACAAAGATCCTCCTCCGCCCAAAAACAGCGGGTCGGTCTGGTCGGCGCCCGTTCGTCTGCCTGCTTCTGGATGCCAGGTTATCTTAAATGCCGAGCAAACGAGTGGTCTGAGGGTAGAAATATCGGATGAAAATTTCCAACTCTTGCCTGATTATTCCGGTGATCAAAGCGGAAAGTCTTCTCAGGAGAGTGGGCTCGATTGTGTGGTCGAGTGGCCCGCAGGGGATCTCTTGGCTCTCAGTGGAAAAACTGTCCGAGTAAAGATCAACTTTGAGAAGAAGGAGAACCTCGATCCCCGGCTCTTTGCTCTTTATCTGATTGTCGAATAATCTACGGCGACAAGTTATTTGAAGGATTTTACGGTTGATTATTGTTTCAGCAGGATGAGTTGGGCGCCATGTGTCGGAACTTGAATCGATAGCTGATCTTGTACTTGGCCGATGTCACGGCGTTCCCACAGGTTTCGTGCGCTGACAGGGCCAGTCAAACCGAGATCCTTAAGCTCGACCGAAAGGGAGGCAGGTGCTTCCGCTAGATTGAAGAAACCGATGGCGATACTTCCGTCGGCCAGTGAGCGTGCCCAGATCCGAGCGTTCTGTTCTGGCTCTGTCGCTTGGAGCGATTGCCCGCGTTTTTCCCAGAGGCGTACTGCTGGTTTTCCGAGTGAATCTTGATTCACCGCGATCACTTCTTCGTTAGAGAAGAGCCGTAGTTCAAAGTCGGTCAGGGCAGAGAGATCGCAGCTCAAGATAAGAGGGGAGGGGTAGAGTGCCCAAGCAGTCATGGAGGTGATCTGCTCGTCATGAGACAGCCTGTTTGGGGTGGATGTGGTGGCACTTTTGAATTGGGGCCCGAGAGCGAGCATATCCAAGTCATTCCAAGAGCCCGGCTCTACATGAGGGCGCCAGTTTTCATTGCGATCATCTTCTGTTAAAAAGGCGTTTCGCAGAACGTTTGGCCATATATCGTCTGTGTCTTCGAGGCCTCGCCACATATTTGTCCATTTCTTGATGGCTTCAACGTCTGCGAGTCGGGCGTTTGTACAGATGCTCATCACGATATCGCGGCCAGCTTTTTTGACGAGGCGGCCCATGCGCTCTAGTGATTCCGGATCGGTTGGGCTCCAGTCATACTTGAGGTAGTCGACGCCCCATTTAACCCACTGATCCATGTCCTGTGCTTCATGTTTGTCGATCCCCACAAAGCGACCCTCGGGGATGGAGTTGGGCGTGTATTTTGGATCGATCTCTCCCGATGAACAGCCGATGAGTTGATCGCCGTCCCAGTTCTCCCGAGCTTCTTCTTCGGTGCAGCCCCAGGGAATGGTCCAGGGGGTTGAGTAGATTCCTAACTTGAGGCCTAGAGAGTGGACGTGTTTTGCGAGAGAACCCATATCCGGGAACTTGCGATTCGGTTGGATCGCTCCATATTCGCCACCGCGTTTTCCCTGCCAGCAAGAGTCGATATTCACATAACTATAGCCCCGTGCAGCTAGTCCGGTTTTGACGAGATCCTGCGCGGCCGCCCGTATCTTGTCGTCGTCTACCCAGTGTCGCCAGGCATTCCAGCTATTCCAGCCCATGGGTGGCGTCAGAGCCAAGCCTCGACCAATGGCGATGGTGAATCTTTTCTCTGTCTTGCCGTGTTGATTTTCTGCGGAGAGCAGCACTTCGAAATCCCCATCGCAGTGTGCTTCACCGCTTATCTGACCATTGGCTGGATCCAGCTTCAGCCCCTCTGGCAGCCCCTCCGCTTTGAATTTTAGTGGTCTTTTACCCGTTGCAGGGATGGTGTATGAGAAAGGCTTGTTGGCCGAAGCACCGAAAATTTTCGGGCCATGGATGGCGACCGGACCCTGATCCCAGGGTGTTACTTCAGCGATTTGAACGACGGGGTTTATGGTTTCTTTTTCAGGCATAACAAAAGGTATCAATGAGAACTCTGCGGAGCCGAAGGGCTCATGGAGTATAAAGGGAAAACTTTAGAATGATGTTATCGCAAGAATCAAGCACCGACCTGTTTCATTTTGATCCGGCGTTATTCAGCATCCTTTTTTAAGGCAGGATGAAATGGCATGGGGTTGTCTTGGGGGTTGATTCCTTCTATCTCGTCACCACCGCACGTATTTTTTTGCCCAGTTAACAGATCGTAGAGGAGCAGTCCTCAAACGGCCAGCAGGGATTCCCGGAAATTATGGGGATTAATCAGGGTCTTTTCCCGGAGCCACGGAATCTCTGGATTATTCGTGAGAAGCCGATCGTCTCTTCCAGTCTGAGCATGGCATCCCAC
>JAESUN010000073.1 GCA_016763045.1 Opitutaceae bacterium
AACAACTTACTCCCTTCATCCTGATCAATTTGTTGGTCTTTGCCGTTATTGGCTGTCAAAAACCCCCTGTCGATTCTTTACCTGAGGCCGATACGGTGCAAAGCTCCGCTGAGCAGACAGTCGTCACCAAAGCGGTGGTAATTAATCCGGAAAAAAATGTCTATTTTGGCGAAACTCATATCCACACGGCTTTTTCTTTGGATGCTTATCTTGGAGGGACTAGGCTAAAACACGAAGAGGCCTATCGTTATGCCAGAGGGGAATCCGTCACGTTGCTTGGAAGGGAACTCAAGCGCAATCGACCGTTAGACTTTATCGCCATCTCAGATCATGCAGAATATATTGGTGAAATGTATTCAACCATGACAGAAGGTGCGCCTGGGCATGATCAAGAACTACTAGAGGAGCTTCGAACTTTAACTGAAGCAAAAGATCGGGAAGAGTGGTTTTTAAAATACGTGGTATCGAGTAATCGAAGTACTACTCCACAGCACCCTTCCTTTTTCGCTGGGCCAGAGACTGTGAAAAGTGCTTGGAAAATCATGTCCGAATCAGCAGACCGCAACAATAGCCCCGGTGAATTCACTGCCCTTAAAGCTTTCGAATGGAGTGGTGCCCCTGAAGGTGCCAATCTACATCGGAATGTCATTTTCCGCGATGCTAATGTACCCGATGCCCCTGTTAGCTATATAGATGTAAACCGTGAAGATGGTTTATGGGAATGGATGGCGGAACAGGAATCGAAAGGCATGAAGTTGCTCGCGATTCCTCATAACTCTAATGCCAGTAAAGGCATGATGTTCCCGAGTGTGAAAGCTGATGGTACCCCAATCGATCTTGAATACGCACAAACTCGCCAACATTTTGAACCCTTGATGGAAATGATGCAGGTTAAAGGCAATTCAGAAGTGCATCGCAAATTTTGGCCGGAAGATGAGTTTGCTGATTTTGAAAACGCAGATTCCATTCAAAATTCCAGTGGCCGTACTTACCATAAGAAAGATTTTGTCCGTGAAGGCCTAAAAATAGGGCTAGCTTATGAACAAACGCTAGGTGTTAACCCCTTTAAATACGGTACTATTGGCGGCACAGACAACCACAATGGTTTGCCATCTGCAGTAGCAGAAGACAGCTTTATCGGTGCTCACGGTGCTGAAGATGGCAGTGTTAACGTGCGTCGTGAAAATGGTGTTGCCGGTTGGATTGATGGCAAAGATTTAAGTATTGGTACGCTTGCAGGTGTTTGGGCAACACAAAATACCCGAAGTGCAATTTGGGATGCGATGAAAAGCAGAGAGACTTACTCTACCACTGGGCCGCGTATTAAAGTCCGTTTTTTTGGTGGTGTCGAATTGCCCGCCAGCCCCGAAAACGGCCAAGAACTGGTCACTCAGGGTTATGACTTAGGAGTCCCGATGGGAAGCGATTTACCTAGTATTGGAAGTGCACCTACGTTTACGGTTCATGCAATGAAAGATCCTGATGGGGCAAACCTCGATAGAGTGCAGATTATTAAAGGTTGGTTGGATGCGAACGGTGAAACCCAAGAAAAGATAATAGATGTGGTTTGGTCAGATGAACGAGAACCTGGTTCAGACGGAAAATTACCGGCTGTTGGAAATACCGTGAATCTTAAAACGGCGCAATACGACAATAGCATCGGGGCTACTGTCTTGATGGGAAGTTGGACAGACGACGATTTTGATCCTGAGCAACATGCTTTTTATTACGCCCGAGTTATTGAAATCCCGACACCTCGTTGGAGCACTTATGATGCGGTCAGGAATAATCTCCCCTTACTGGAGGATGTTCAGGCGAGTATTCAAGAGCGCGCTTGGACTTCACCTATTTGGTACACGCCCTAACGTTAAATAGAACTCATAAAAAATGATCACGTATCGTAATATAAAAAAATTACCCCTAGGCAGTTTTGCGCTTTGTCTCGTTGCTTTCAGTTTAACCGCTTGTGGTGAAAAGAGTGAACAGGAAGTCACCGCATCGGCAACAGCTGAAGTGGCGACAGGGGTTGAGGAAACTCAGCCAGATCTGCCAACGAAAGCGAATATCAAATATTCGCCCTATGCAGAAAAAACCTATCCTACCCAGGTGTTTTTTGGTGATACCCATCATCACACTGCCAATTCCGGCGACGCTTTTATGAATGGTGATCGACTGGGACCAGAACAATCCTATCGCCTGGCCCGGGGTGAAGAAGTGATTTCATCCACCGGGGTACCGGTCAAACTTTCTCGCCCTATGGACTTTCTGGTTATTTCTGACCATGTCGAAGGTTTGGGCGTTATGTATGAAGTGTATAACGGTAACCCTGCCTTTATGGATGACGAAACTCTGGTTCGCTGGAATAAAGCGATGAAAGCCGGTGGCGATGCGGCTGGAGAGGCGATGAATGAAGTCATTGTTGCGCAAGCTTCGGGAACAATGCCTAAGCCGATGACCGACCCAGCAATAGCCGGTCCGATAATGAAAACAGTTTGGCATAAATACACTCAAACCGCCGAGGACTTTAATGATCCCGGCACATTTACTGCCATGATCGGCTATGAATGGACGTCGGTGCCCGGTGGTAACAATTTACACCGCAACGTGTTATTTCGTGGCGACAAAAGTAAAGCGGATCAAATGATGCCTTATACTGCCTGGCAGAGTGAAGATCCCGAAAAACTGTGGGCATGGATGGAGCGCTATGAACAAACCACTGGCGGTAGAGTGCTGGCTATCCCCCACAATGGCAATCTGTCCAATGGTCGCATGTTTGAACCGACCCGGTTTGATGGCTCGCCGATCGATAAGGATTATGTACAGCGCCGCGCTCGCTGGGAAAGACTACAGGAAGTGATGCAAACCAAAGGCAGCAGTGAAACGCACCCGACTTTATCGCCCAATGATGAGTTTGCCGATTTTGGCATCGCCGGCTGGGAGTACGGTAACCTGACCATGCAAGGCGAGCCGGAGTCACCTGAAATGCGTCCCTATATGTATTTGCGCGGCGGCTTGCTGCAAGGGCTGTCCTGGGAGAAAAAACTGGGCAGCAACCCGTTCAAGTTTGGTTTGATCGGTGGTACCGATGTGCATAACAGCTTGACCTCAATTGGAGAAGATAACTTTTTTGGCAAACAT
>JAESUN010000074.1 GCA_016763045.1 Opitutaceae bacterium
ACGCCAGAGAATTCCAACTAGAAAAATGGCCGCAAACGGTGGAGCAAAATGCGCGTATAAATTTTGAACATACACAAAAACTCCCTGGCCAAGTCTTTCAATAAACGGAGCCATCAAAACAGCTAGGAGCAGAACAATGGCAGAGACCCATTTCCCCTTTCTCGCCAACGACGCTTCCTCGGCATCTGGACGAATGAATTTCTTATATAAATCCAACGTAATGATGGTCGAAGTCGAATTGAGAACGGAATCGATGGTCGACTGTATCGCCCCAAAGAGAGCCGCAAGCAAAAGCCCCATTATCCCCGTATGGACTAACATCGTAACCAAAACCGTATACGTTTGGTCGATCTCCTTCTGATCCGTAAGGCCGGGCTCCATCGCAAAATAAATCAATCCCGGAAGAACAACGATAAAGGGCAGGAAGACCTTCATCACCATGGCCAAGACAATGCCCATACGGGCATGCCAGTCATTTTTAGCGGCCAGAACACGCTGCACCATAAACTGGTTCATGCAGTTGTACCAGATGCTAATAGACAACCATGAGGTAAAGATCGTTATCCACGGAACAAGGGGATGGTTCAGCGGCTGAAAAATCGAAAGCCGATGATACGTTTCTTTCGGACCAAGGAGCTTCTCCCCTATTTCCGAAACAGCAGTCGCCCAACCCGGGCCACCTCCTCCAAGATTGCGATCAATCATCGTCGTCCATCCCGCCACAATTCCGTCACCCGCACCCAATGCCTGAAGACCGAGGATCGTAACCAAAGCACCTCCAAAGATCATCACGACCGTCTGAAACAAATCGGTCCAGGCAACTGACCTCAGGCCTCCATAAATCGCATAGCTTCCTGCTGTAAGTGCGATGACAATGACGCCCGTCCAGATATCCCAACCAAACATTTGCTGCAACCCCAACGCAGCCGCATAAAGAACCGCCGCCAGAAAAGCAGTTATATTGGCAACCACAGTGAAAGTTGCAAAAAGCAGCCGACAGGTCGAATTATACCTTTTCTCCAAAAACTCTGGCACCGTGAAAACCCGGCTCGCCAAAAGAAATGGAATGAAAAACCAGATCAGAACGGAAAATGCAAAAACATTTCCCCACTCCCATTGTGCGACGCAAATTCCATATAAATAAGCGGCCCCAACCATCCCAATGAAATGTTCTGTCGAGATATTGGAGCCAATGAAAGAGGAACCCACAACATACCAGGGTAAACTACGACCCGCCAAAAAATAGTCCTCACTCGTTGCGCTGCCTTTACGCCCAACCCACAGCCCAATCCCTATCAGGACAATAAAATACGATGCAAAAACAACGATATCAACGGAACCCATACTATCCATGATTGGGACTCTCCTTTTCCAGAAAGATGAGAATACTTTTACACTGAAGAGGCGTCCTCATCAGCCTTGGGTGGGGTAACATACAAATGGAGATGGCATATATTGATTTTGTATGCAATATCAAATTTTCTTGACCTAAAGACTCTTTGGACATGCGATTGTGCAACAGTGCGGATTTCAGAATACATCAAGAACGACCTCTCGGAGTTCCTCTCAAAAGGAAGGCCCTTCCCGATCGACTTGAACCTCACTGCATTGGCCAAGCACTATGGGTCTAGCACTCAGCCAGTACGAACAGCTCTCACGGAATTGGAAGAAGCAGGCCTTTTGACAAAGAAACACAATCGTCGTTTTGTGCCAACTCTCCCTCAAAAAAAATCTCTACGCCAAAAGCTCACAACGCCTTCTCCCAACCTTCCCCATCCGGATTCTGTCTATAATCAAATCGCCTCCGATCTAGTAAAACAAAGCTTTGAAGAAAACACGACCTATCTGCGAGAACAAGCAGCCGCGACTAAATACGGAATTGGTCGAACAGTGCTACGCCAGATTTTTCTTCGCTTAAGCACCGAAGGAATCCTCCAGCATGTGCCACGCTGTGGATGGAAAGTAAGGCGATTTAAACAAACGGACTTGCAGGATTTCCTAACGGTCCGAGAAGCTCTTGAACAAAAAGCGCTGTCTCAAGCCTACCCTCTGCTGGATTCAGAGATTTTGCAGAAATATCTGCAAAACAATCAGGATCGCGGTGGCAATCAACAACCTCTCATTGACAATGAACTGCACGCTTACTGGATCAATCTCTCCGGCAACCGTTACATCCAAAATTTCTTTGAAAATAACAGCACCTACTTCAACTTGCTCTTTGACTGGGAGGAACATGACATTCCAGCTTCCCGGCTAACCTGCAAAAAGCACCGTCGTATCCTACACTCTCTCTTGAAAAAAGACCTGAAGGGAGCCTCAAAAGCCCTCTCCATCCACATTCTCAAAGATCATCCTGTTTTGGAACAATTGGGATAAACCTCATTTTTTGAGAAAGCACGGCTCCACCTCAGAGCATTAAAAAACCGCGAACATCCTGAATCTTCGCGGTTCTAAAAAGCCTTTTTAGGCGTAACTACCACCCTGGACAATCCCAAGCTTTTTGCGGCGTGCCGTTCTTTCTTCTGCGGCCCTCTCGGTGTAACCACTTTTCTTAAAAGCAGCCAAAGGATCCTCTGCCAGCTTCTTCTTCTTGCGCCACGAAGCGAGTGCATCCCGGACATCTGTCGCGTAGGCATCCTTGAGTAAATTCTCTGCGCCAACGATATCGCACTTTTTCTGTAAGCTCCGAAGCTGTCGACGGTCCACTAAGGCAGCCTTAGCATATAGTTCCTGAGCGGTCACCACCGTTTGGATCATCGCCTCAATCTTAGGCTTAAGATTATGAGACTGATCCACCATATATGCGATATCTGGGTACGATCCCGTATCATATGCGTAGGTATGAATCTCATGGAAAATGCGAAAAATCTGGTAAGGGTCGATCGAACCAAGGGTCAAATCATCATCCGCATAACGGCGATCATTGAGGTGAAGACCACCCAACATTCCCTCATCCAATAGAAAGGCGACAATCTGCTCAACATTCTGAGCTAGATAGTGATGTCCTATATCAACAAGAACCTTTGCCTTAGGCCCAGCTTTCTTACTGTAAAGATAAGCCATTCCCCAATCCGCGATATCAGTTTGATAAAAAGCGGGTTCAAATGGTTTGTACTCCACGAGCAAAATCTGATCCTTGGCCAACTTGCGATGAGACAACTTTAGGCACTCCTCAAACCAACGTTTGCGATCTCTTATATTTCCCTGTCCAGGATAATTAGTTCCATCCGCAAACCACATAGAAACATAACGACTCTTTACGGCCTTCCCGATTCCAATCGAATCAACCACATGATCGACTGCAGTCTGGCGAACCTTCGCATCAGGATTTCCAAATGATCCGTATTTGTAATGCTGATCCTGAAAAATATTAGGATTTATCGACCCAACACTGACGCCATTTTTACGAGCCAAACGCCCCACGGCTTTGGGGTCTTCCCCTTCCTGAAAGTCCCATAGAATATGCACGGCTACCGTGGGGCAACACCCTGTAAAAGCATTCACCTGTCCTGCATCTGCAAACTTATCCCCGGTATCAATGGCAGAACCTGCTTGAGAAAATTTACCAAACCGCGTGCCCGTATCAGCAAAACCCCAACTTGGAGTTTCAATACGAAAATCGGAGAGGACGTTATGGATTTTTGTGATAGCAGATCGTTTCATATAAAAAGGGATTGGGGTTCTTCAGGGTTTTAAAAGAAATGGGGTTAGTCCTTTGAGCCAAAACAAGCAAACGTAAAGCACCTCTTTCAAGGAAATCTGCAACCGAAGGGATTCTCTATCCATTCCCCAAACTCTCCCTTGATCAGAGCCGAGAAGAAGGTTCCACCTGCTCCTCCATCTCCTGCGAAACCACAAAAAAGGCCTGAGCCGCTTCGAATAATTTACCGTATTGATGGTAATTCCCCGTCCATGAATTCGGGAAGCATACTTTCTTGATCATTCCTCCAATAAGCTTTTCTTTCTCATTCGATTCCTCTGAAAATTCTATGGAAAAGCCTGGGCCATCCATAGGAACAACGAAATGGCGGTATCCTTTGCCAGATTGATGCTTAACCTTAACAAAATTCGAGTGATTCATCACTTCCTCAATCTAGTTCGACGACGGTCCATTCGGGTAGCCCGGAACTTCGACTGTAATGCCATCAATTGGGAGTACAATTGAATCTTTAGGAGCAGGAGAGCTCTCCACTTCTAGGACCGGTTCTATCACAGACTCAACTCCTCTTTCTTTAACCCTTTCCGCCGCAACCACATTTAAATAGGCCGCAACAGCACTCTCAGGAGAAGGGGGAGGCCCTTTTGTTTTATTATCCGAGGGTTCTACCACTCCACTCACTCCGCGAATAACAATCTTTTCTTCTTTTTCAAGAATCGACCGCATCGATTTGTGGAACACTCCAAGCACCACAAGAAGAGACAAAACAACCAAAATCGAAGAACCTGCAATCAACATGCTCTCTTTCGAGGATTTTTTTGCTCCCGCCTTACGCCGATAATGAACTTGTTCTGCTAATGAAGGTTGTTTTTTCATGAATCTTATAGGTCGATCCAATTCAAACCCTACAGGTAAACCCAAATGGCTCAAGGAACATTTTCGTTCTCTTTGTAAGATCTCATGGTTTTCTGCTTGAGAAAGTGACTTTTTTAGATGAAAAGAAAAGGGCCCTCCCAGGAGACTATGCCAACTAGCGTTTCTTCGATACCTAATACCCCCAAGCTACCGTTTATTATAGGCGATATCGTCTTCCTCGGCTTTGCCTTAACTATCATCGGATTATCAGATGCTCCGCTCAGCATTGGAACCCTCGCTATAGCCACATTTTGTGTCATCATAGCAATCGCTCTTTCAATCACGCCTTTTTTACTCGATTACGAAGCACGACTCCGCCTTGCCGAGGCAAAGAACCACAGCCTAGGAGAAAGTCACTTAAGGAAATTAAGTGCTCTATCTGAACAACTCAATCATGCTGTTTCCAGATCCCAATCAATCGAAGAAGAAACTGGAAAAGCTCTGGGAATAACAGAGGAAATCACTGAGAAACTAACACTCCAGTCCTCCGACCTCTCACAACTGTTAACCTCACTCGAAAACCCTGCCGGAGCCTCAAACGATCAGCTAGCCTCCATTACCGGTGACCTGAAAATACTTCTTCAAAAAATCGATAGCCTACAAAAATCGATGAGGGGAAATCAAACTGTCAATTTGCCCACCCATACTCCTCAAAGCTCCCCAGTATCTTCAGCGCCAAGGCCAAGCGCACCATCACCTACAAAACGCTCTAAAAACAACCCTGTTACGACTGCAAAATCTCAGAAAAAACCTTTGGAGGAACCAGAGCAGGTCTTCGTCTAAATCAACACCTTGGGGTTTCTGACGCGTAAAAGAAGACGGCGACTTCCATAGATTTTCACCACCAGCTCTTTCCGTATTAAAACGACTGTCGACCATTTCCGCGGCCAACCAAACA
>JAESUN010000075.1 GCA_016763045.1 Opitutaceae bacterium
GTGTAAGACCTTCGCATAGACGCCTTTACCCACTCCGTTTTCGCCAGTGATCAACACACTCGCATCCGAAGGAGCCACCTGCTCGAGAATTTCCAATGCCGAAGCCATCGCAGGAGAACGCGCAATGAACTCCACGCTTTCATCGCTTTTCAGCATCTTGTTCTCCGCTTCCAATCGCTCCGATCGACGTACGATACGGCCAAACTGAATCTGCGTATGCACGATGCTTAGTAAACGATTATCCTCCCATGGCTTTTGAACAAAGTCATGGGCACCTAGACGCATGCAATCCACTGCGATTTCGACCGAGGCCCAAGCCGTCATTACCTCAATAGGTAAATGGGCATCGAATTTCCGAATGTCCTTTACCAATTGAGTCCCTTCGAGACCAGAAGTTGTATCCCGATTATAATTCAGATCAATCAGGACAAGATCATACTCGTTCTTCCGTAAGGTATTTAAAGCTTCTTCCGGAGATTCCACTGCATCGCAAGCGATGCCTTCGCTCTTAAAAAGTAAACGTATTGCCTTGAGAATATCGCCGTTGTCATCTGCGACCAGAACACGGGACGGATGGTCTGTTCCTGATTGTGAGGAATTGCTCATGACAGGATAGACCTGTCTCAATCGAATGTCCTCTGTCAACAGGACAATTTATTTTACCCTCTAATCGATGGCTTCAAAGTGACTGTTGGAAGCGAAAAATTACTTCCCTGATTTCAATTTCCCTACGTAAAGCTGGGTTTCATATTCAAACGAAATTTTTCCATTTTTTTCGTATTTAGCAAAAAGCCGTTCTGCAGCGGCCAGCAATGTGGCGTATTCAGGAGTTTCTACAGAGGGGGTATAGGAAGAAGATCTCATCCGCCCGAAAAAGCTCTCTTGATCAAAGAGTTGAAAGTTATCAAAGCGATGTCTTCGAAATCCCTCAGGGGAAAGCATCTGAGCAATCACCTCATCTGAAACATTCCTGTGATCAACAGAGCCATATTCCGGAACATATTGGTGTAGTAGAGCGTCGTACTCTTTCTGAAAACCCTGCTGTAGATTGCGCTCATTCCAGACTAGAGCGATCCATCCATCTGGCTTAAGAATACGGGCAAATTCTGTTTGAGCCTCGTCGTGGCGAAACCAATGAAAAGCTTGTGCCGCGACGATCAAATCAACGGAAGCATCCTTCAATGTGGATTCTTCAGCACTCCCGTTGATGCTCGTGAAGCGGTCATAGCCTGACGACATCGCTACAGCCGCTTGTCGCATTTCCTCGTTGGGCTCCACTGCCATAACCCTCAACTGTTTGTCGAGCAGATGACGGGTGAATATTCCCGTTCCAGAACCTAGGTCAGCCACGAGAGAAGTTGCTCCAAGACAACACTCATCGATCAAAGTCTCTACCACCGCCTCCGGGTAAGAAGGACGATAGCGGACATAGTTTTCCACCCGATCTGAAAACCGTTCTGTCGAAATCTTCAAAAACTCTCGATACTTAGTTGAGGGTTTCGTCCTTCCAGTATTTTGTCCCCTTAATCGTTGCCTGAAGAGCCAATCCACTTTCTGTCAGTTGAAAGATCGTGATATTATCGACAATGGTCTCTCCTCCAATCGCTGCACCCTTGCTACCTGCTTTAGCCGCAGCATCTGCTTGGGCTCCTACCGCCCAGCCTTTTTCAACAAATCGATTTAGGGCTGCATCCGTGTGAAAAACAAAAACAACCCGAAAATCTTTAACCCCAAGACCTAAGCCTATGCCAACTTCTCCCATTCTCATATAGGTTTTCTCTCTTGTTTTGTTATTGGTCACAACGCCGTATCCTCCACCAAAACTAGCAAAAATAATATTGGCATTCAGATTACTAAAAACCGCATAACCAGAAGCATCCTTGATAAAGGATTTAGTACTTGGCTTCACCTCATAAAGTTCTGTTAGGACATCCTCTTCCATTGTGAGGATTGTCTCCCGTTTATCAGAAGGGGTCTCTCCAGTGCTAGCGCACCCCATGAGAAATAATGTTATAATAAGACTCAATATGAGTGCGACTTGTTTCATGATAATGGATGCTCTTCTTTTCTGGGCTCAGAGGCCAGTTTTTTTTATGTCGAAGGTAGCAGTGATAAAATAATGGTCGCTCGGAAATCTTCCATCCCTGGAATCCGTGATGACCTCCGCATCAATCACTTCGATATTTCCACGCATAAAGACCCAATCCATCTTTCCAATAGAAGATTCATATCGGGGGCCGAGAAATTCATGGAAGGTATGACCAGGGTCTTTTGCTCCATGCACGCTTTCATACGTATCGATCCAGCCGCCAGACTTCAAATTTCCAATCGCTTTGTTTTGCGAATCACAATTCATATCTCCCGTCAGTATCTGAGGATAATCCTCTGGATAGGCTGAAGCATCTTCCGCAATAAGTCTTGCCTGATTCTCACGAGCCACCTGCCCTATATGATCCAAGTGAGTATTGACCACCCTGAATTCTATTTTGGTCGAACGCTCTTCTAAGCGGATCCAATTGGCCGCACGAACACACCTACTATCCCAAGAGCGACTTCCGGCAACATGCGGTTGCTCCGAAAGCCAATACCCCCCGGATGAAATCAACTTGTAAGCATCTGTTTGGTACAAAATACAGTTCAGTGGATGAGGCCCAACCGGGTCGTCTATCATCACATAATGGCGATACCCTGGAAATGCCGCTAAAACGTCCTCAAGCTGGTCTAACCACACTTCTTGAAAACAAATAATATCCGGGGCACGAGATCGGATGACATCAATACAAAACTCTTTTCGGTAGGACCAGCTGTTGTCTCCATCTTCAGCTCCAGACCACCTAGGTTGCACGTAATAATTTTCATCTTCCTACTGTTTTATTTTTGCATCCCCTTCATCAGCAGAAGGAATACCTTCAGGTAAAATCACCTCGATAGCGTAGTGATCATTTTCGAGTGTACGCGTCAGACTAAATTTCTGGTGAAGCATGTTTATTTGCTCTCGATACAGGGTAACAAGCCGGGATAAAGACTGCTCAATCGCGTTAACGTTTAAGGGGGTATATGAATCCGTAAAAACATCGATA
>JAESUN010000076.1 GCA_016763045.1 Opitutaceae bacterium
CAACTTACCTGCTCCCATCTTTCCGCTTTCAGCACCTGGTTTATGGACGGGAATGGACATGAGTGATTCTTGGTTTGTGCATGCAGGGGTTTATGCGGGAAATGCCGGAGAGGATGTCACCTCTAACCATGGGTTTAACGGAGGAATCAATAGTGGTGACGGTATCGTGACTTTTGTAGAAGGAGTTTACACCTATCTTGCATCAGCTGGAAGTGGTGCAGTGAAAGTGGGAGGTTATTGGCATACAGGAGAGTTTGAACGTTTTGATGATGGAAGCCTCGAAACGGGAACCGGAGGCTTATATGTGGTAGTCGATCATCCTGTTTCCTCAGATAGGGAAGGGGAGACGACAACGGGTGTCTTTTTCAGGATCGGAATCAGTCCAGACGAGACGCTTTCCTCTGTGACTTTTGCTGCAGATGCAGGGATCAATTGGAGAGGTCTCATTTCAAACCGGTCAGATGATATTTGCGGGATTGGGATTGCCTATGCTAAATTTGGAACGGATTATCTCGAGTCTGCCCGGTCGAGTGGTAGCACTCTGACGGATAATGAATGGGTGGTCGAAGCCTCCTATTCCTGTGTTCTCAATGAGGTGGTTTCCTTACAGCCTTATTTTCAGTATCTGTTTGAGCCACACTTCAGTTCGGAGAATGTGATGTTAGCTGGGATACGTTTATCCATTGAAATGTAAATATGAGCACAGAAATTCATCCTTTAGAAATCCATGATCTGACAGTAGCCTATCATAAACGCCCTGTCCTCTATGGTATTGATCTAGTCGTTCCGAGAGGAAGCCTTATTGGGATTGTTGGACCAAATGGAGCAGGGAAGTCCACTTTGATTAAGACGATTATGGGGCAAGTTCCGGCGAATAGTGGCTGGGTAAAGATTTTTGGTAAACCTTTCTCAAAGGTAGTTTCACGAGTGGGTTATGTGCCGCAACGAGAGTCCGTTGATTGGGATTTCCCCGTAAACGTAATGGATGTCGTTTTGATGGGCCGATATGGTCGGTTGGGCTTGATGCGTCGGCCGACGAAGGAGGATAAGAAGATCGCTTTGGCCTGTCTCGAAAAAGTCAAAATGTTGCCCTATGCAAATCGGCAGATATCAAATCTTTCTGGCGGTCAGCAACAGAGGGTTTTTCTTGCTCGAGCTCTGGCGCAGGAAAGTGATTTGTATTTCATGGATGAGCCTTTTGCGGGTGTTGATGCGGCAACAGAATCAGCCATTATTGAGATATTACATGATTTGAGGAAGAAGGGGAAAACGATTCTTGTGGTGCACCATGACTTACCGACGGCCCGGAAATATTTTGATAAGCTCTTGTTGTTGAATATGCGGGTGGTGGCTTTCGGTCCTACCGAAGAAGTCTTTACTTATGACATTTTGCAAAAGACTTATGGCGGTCGATTGACGATCCTGAGTGAAGTCGCAGATGCTGTTGGTGAGGTTCATCCTTCAAGCGATCAGAGAGAATGAAGACTCGATGGAAATCGATAGAATGGATGCGAGGTAATTGCTTCGGGAGTGTTCGGTTGGGGCTTCTCTTGTTGATTGTTTTGGGTGTGTTTGGGGGTTTGCCTGAAGTGCAGGCTGCCAAAATTGGCGAAATTACAGAGACTGATTGGACGGATCAGGCCGCCCGTTTTTTTACCTTCAAGGACCCGTCTGTTCGCTATGCGGTACTCGGTTCTATTTTTTTGGGAGTCAGTTGTGGTTTATTGGGGAGTTTTATTCTGGTGCGGAAATTGGCACTATTGGGAGATACTTTATCCCATGCTGTTTTGCCTGGAGTGGCATTGGGCTTTTTATGGAATATGACGAAGGATCCGGTGGCTATTTTTGTGGGTGCAACGATCGCAGGTTTATTGGGCACGGTGACGGTGAATTTAATTAGGGATACAACGAGGATCAAAGAAGACAGTGCGCTGGGAATGGTTCTAGCAGGATTTTATGGAGTGGGGATTTGTCTTTTCACGATGATTCAGAATCTACCCGTTGGTAATAAAGCGGGGATTGATAAATATTTATTTGGGCAAGCCGCTGCGCTTTCATCGGGTGATGTTGTATTGATGGGTTCTGTGATGTTGGTGGCCTGCCTTCTTATTTTCGTCTTTTATAAAGAGCTACTGGTAACGAGTTTTGATTCGATGTTTGCGGTGTCGCTGGGAATCTCCGCTCGATTTTTCCACTATCTTATCATGTTGCTCTTGGCCTTTTCTGTGGTGGTGGCGTTGCAGGCGGTGGGAGTTGTTCTTGTTTCAGCGATGTTGATTACGCCTGCTGCGACAGCTTATCTCTTGACCGATAGGCTACATCGGATGCTCATTCTGGCTGCGATCTTTGGCCTGCTGGCCGGCTTTCTGGGGTCTTTCTTTTCGTTCTTGGGGAACAATCTTCCGACTGGACCTTTTATGGTGTTGGGGGCGAGTTCTATTTTTCTGGCCGCTTTTTTACTGGGCCCTCGGTATGGAATTTTCCCTCGATGGTTGAAACAATTTAATCGATCGAGACGTATTCAAATCGAAAATACGCTAAAAGCATTTTACCAAGTTCGCGAAGCAGAAGAATTTTCGAAGGAGGGGGTGACATTGAGCGCTTTGGCTAGGCGCCGAAATGAGTCGCTGCGCGAAGTGGAAAAAAGAATCGGTCATCTCGTAAGAGATGGGCTGGCTTCATTTGATGAAAATCAAAAGGGCGAGGTTTCTTTGACGGAGGAAGGGGTTGTTTACCTGACTCCCAGTGGATGGCAAAGGGCGTGTGAGATCGTTCGGAATCACCGTCTTTGGGAGCTTTATTTAACCAATGCGGCAGAGTATGAGGCGGATCATGTGCATGATGATGCTGAAATGATAGAGCATATTTTAGGAGAGGAAACCGTTCGATTGATCGAGCGGCGTCTGGATTTTCCAACTCGAGATCCTCATGGAAAGTTAATCCCCAGTGCCATAGATATGGGTGAAGTAGATAGCAATAAAGTTGAGGGAGCGACGGGTTATTTCAGCAATACCTAAGTAGGCAGAATGAACGATTTTATACCCTCCTTTGATTTTTATACGGTTTTTGTTGAGCCATGGACAGTGGATGCAGATACGAATATTTGGCTCCTGCTGATGGGGTTTCTTGTCACCACTGCGTGTGGTCTGATTGGAAAATTCATCATCTTGCGGCGACTTGCATTGGTGGGGGATGCTATTAGCCACAGTTTACTTCCCGGGATAGCGGTGGCCTTTATTTTGACAAGCTCAAGAGCCACTTTCCCTATGTTTATTGGTGCTGTTATTGCGGGTGTGGTAACGACGGTGTTGATAGAATTCATCCATCGAAAATCTCGAGTGAAGCCGGATGCTGCTATTGGGATTGTTTTCTCCACTCTTTTTGCGATCGGGGTTATTATTATTACTGTATTTGCGGACCATGTGGACCTGGATGCTGATTGTGTTCTTTATGGGGAGATTGCCTTTGTTCCTTTTCTGGATCCGGTGGAACTGGGAGGAATGATGCTTGGGCCTTTTCCTGTTGTCCGAATGGCGATCGTCTTGTTGATCTTGATCGGGTTGATCCTACTTTTTTACAAGGAGCTTTTGGTAACCTCTTTTGATCCAGCACTGGCCGCTTCTCTCGGCATCCGGAATGGGGTATTTCATTACGGATTAATGATCGTACTTTCTCTGGTTATTGTCAGTTCGTTTGAGTCGGTAGGGGCCATTTTGGTGATAGCTATGCTCATTTTCCCTGGAGCAACGGGGTCACTCCTTTCGGACCGATTGCCTGTTATCCTCTGGATGGTAGCTGGCCTTTCTTTTCTTTACGCCCTATTGGGAATTCATTTGGCGATTTGGTTGAATTGTTCAATTGCAGGTGCGATGGTTGTTATCGCATTGTTACTTTTTATTTTCGTATGGGTCTTCAGTCCGAAAAAAGGATTACTTCAGAAATGGGTCCGGCAGCGTCTGGAAGATCCTGATTCTCCTTCCTCAACAGCATAAGATAATGGCAACCAGTACGGTCGAAGATTACATCAAACATGTTTATCTGAAAGAGCAGGCTCTTCCAGAAGGGGCATTGGTGCCGATGGGTGAATTGGCTGTGGCGCTTAAAGTAGTGCCGGGAACTGCTACCACGATGGTAAAGACCTTGGCGGCGGCGGGATTAGTTCTCTATGAACCGCGTTCCGGAGTAAGACTCTCTGAGAGTGGAAAAAAACTGGCACTGCATGTTTTGCGAAGACATCGATTGGTAGAGCTGTTTCTGGTGCAGATGTTGGGCATGGACTGGTCTGAGATCCATGATGAAGCTGAGCAGCTAGAACATGTTATATCGGACCGGTTACTAGAGCGGATCGATTCTGTCTTAGGCCACCCGACAGTGGATCCTCATGGGGATCCGATTCCGGATGCGAAGGGAGACATAAAGGAGCAGAAATTGGTTTCTTTGATTGAAGTGGAAGAGGGGACTTCGGTTATCGTTGGCCGGATTTCTGATCAGGATGGGGATTTTCTCCAATTCGCTGAACAATCAGGGCTGACTCCGGGCAAATCGGTTGTTTTAAGTGGGAGGGATCCTCAATCCGAAACGTTGTCTCTTCGAACAGAAGGGGGCCCTCTTATTACAATAGCTCTGGCCGCAGCAGAAAAAATTAAGGTAAAGCGAACCTTTCGGGTTCGTGTGATTAAACCAAACGAGTGAGTAGACTCGGCTCATCAGCTG
>JAESUN010000006.1 GCA_016763045.1 Opitutaceae bacterium
ATTGGCAGATAAAAAGAAACTGGATTGTCGATTGAGTGTTGATCCAGATATTCCGAAGGTCGTGTTGGGGGATCGTGTACGACTCCAACAGATTCTCTTTAATTTACTTGGGAATGCTGTTAAATTTACTCCTTCGGGAACTGTGGCGCTGGAAATGGAGCTCTTATCGATTGAAAAGAATGCAATAGGATCATCTGTGGCCCGCATCATGATAACAATCGAGGATTCCGGTATAGGGATTAGTCAGGGAGATATCCGGAGACTCTTTGAGCCCTTTACCCAGTTAAGTAGCTCTCAGCATGTTCCCAGAGAGGGTGCTGGCTTAGGATTAGCTATTGTGAAACGCCTATGCGAGTTGATGGATGGAAAAGTGAAAATTGAAAGTGAATCCGGTCAGGGATCTCAATTTCATCTAGAGCTTAAAATGAAAATCATTGAGGAAGAGGTGGATCTTCCAGTTCTTCAGCAAACAGGTGAGGCTGTGGCCAATGATGAAAAGCCTGTTTTGCTTGCAGAGACCTTTCCCATCGAAATTTTGGTCGCTGAAGATAATCCATTTATCCGAAACCTGATGATGGAGTATTTGAAGGATTTAGGGTTCAATCCCATGGCGGTCGAAACAGGTCGCGAGGCAGTCGAGAACTGGGAAGGCCATGATCTGATCATGATGGACTTGAGGATGCCTGAGATGGATGGGATTACTGCCGCAAAGAAAATCAGGGGATTATGTGGTCATTCCGAGAAACCCTGGATCATTGGGATGTCCGCTACATTGGCAGAACTCGAACGGGAAAAGGCAGCGATTGCCGGAATGAA
Organism: Opitutaceae bacterium; assembly: GCA_016763045.1. Lineage (GTDB taxonomy): Bacteria > Verrucomicrobiota > Verrucomicrobiia > Opitutales > Opitutaceae > NORP342. The sequence goes on from JAESUN010000006.1 coordinate 817, forward strand.
TGTTTTCCTGGGTAAGCCATTTTTTGCGGAGAGTCTTCGTAAAGCGATTGAAGGGTGCCCACTCTATGAACAGAGGTAGGACTTAATAAAAGCTAAAATGATTGAAAAGAAGGATTCTGAGAAGGCTGCAGAGCAAACGGGTTCATCGGGTCTAGCGGATGTTTTTAAAGTAGGGTTGGAGGGTGGAGATCTGGTCAAAGAGGCAATTGCGGAAATTCCCGAGATATTGGAAGAGATGTATGCGGCTTTGTATGGAAGTGACTTTGAGATGGTTCAGGACAGGGCTCATTATTTGAAGAATACCATTTTTGCTCTTCAAATGGATTTATTGCTCCCGTCTTGTGTATTGGTTTCTGAGCGATCTCGCGAGCAGGATGTGGAGGGTGCCCGCAAAGCTTTAGGTGATCTGAACAAGGCTTTTGATACTTGGAAAGATACCTCGGGGTATTAGCTTTTTATGCTCCTTTAGGGGTTTCCGCATGGAAGGGTGCTATGAGACCGGAAAGGTTCGGAGGGAAGGCTCCTTTGATGTAGATACCCTCGTCTGTTGTCTCTTCTGATCGAATACCACCTATGGTGTGAAGCTTAGAGATGATGTCATATCGGTCGTAGGGAATGAGGAGCTCTACTGGATGAGTTATCTCGTCGAGGATACTGGCCATTTCCTTGCTTAGTTCGTCGAGGCCTTCTCCCGTTTTTGCGCTAACCAGAAGCGCGTCGGGGTGGACGAGGGAGAGTGAATTGAGGAAGTCTGGATCCGGGGAACAATCGATTTTGTTAAAGACTGTAATCATCCGTTTTTCGGCGGCTCCCAGTTCTCCCATAACTCGCAAGGTTGTAGCTGCGTGTTTTTCAATATCTGGACTGGTTATGTCCATTATGTGGATGAGGAAGTCGGCAACAACCACTTCTTCAAGAGTTGCCTTAAAGGCCTCGATTAAACTGTGTGGGAGTTTGCGGACAAACCCAACTGTATCTGTTAAGAGTAGTATTTGTCCGTTTGGCAGTGTCAGTTGCCGAGTTGTTGGATCGAGCGTAGCGAAGAGTTTATCTTCTGCTAAGACACCCGAACCGGTCAGAGTATTTAAAAGAGAGGATTTCCCTGCGTTGGTATAGCCGATGATAGCAGCGGTGGGGACTGGTTTTCGTAATCGTTTTTGTCTTTGAGTATCTCTTTGCTGGATAACTTCTTTCAATTTTTGTTTTAACTGTACGATACGCGAATTGACCATTCTTCGGTCGGATTCGAGCTGTGTCTCTCCCTGGCCTCTAGCTCCGGTGCCACCTCCTCTTTGTCGGCTTAGGTGGGTCCATGCACGTTTGAGTCTAGGTAGAGAATATTCCATTCGGGCGAGTCCGACTTGAAGGATTGCTTCCCGAGTATGTGCCCGACTCGCAAAAATATCTAGGATAACCTCATGGCGGTCGATAACGCAGAGTTTGGTCGCGGCTTCCCAGTTGCGTTGTTGAGCGGGTGTCAGGTCTTCATCAAAGACGATAACATCTGCCTCTAGTTCTTTGGCCAGGTCTGCAATTTCAGCAGCCTTTCCTTTTCCTAGAAGCATCTTAGCATGTCGTTCTCTCAAGTGAACGATGTTTTTTCCAACGACAGGGATCTCCAGTGTTTCGACGAGCTCATGGAGTTCCTCCAATAGATTCTCCGCTTCGCTCTTATCCATTGACGGGTGTTTGATCCCTATGAGCAGGGCTTTGGTTACCTTGGTTTGGATATCTTTGATAGAAAACATGTGAAGGGAAAGGGTGATACTCTCTGTAGCTGTTTTAAGGGAAGTCAACTTCGAGCTCCATCTTCAATCAGTCATTCTTTTCTGATTTCAAAAAAAAGACCTCTGCCATTTGGCAGAGGTCTTGAAGTAATGATTGTTTTTATGATCTCTAGGCGAGAGCAGCTTGAGCAGCGGCCAAACGAGCAACTGGCACACGGAATGGAGAGCAGCTCACATAGGATAGTCCGAGTTTATGACAGAAAGCCACACTGGAAGGATCTCCTCCATGTTCACCACAGATTCCGAGCTTGATATTTGGTCGAGTGGATTGACCCAATTTGACGGCGGTTTCCATGAGCTTGCCTACACCTGCTTCATCGATGCTGGCAAATGGGTTTGCCTTCACGATTTCCATTTCCTGATATGTAGGAAGGAATGATCCAGAGTCATCACGGCTCATTCCGAGGGTTGTTTGAGTCAGGTCATTAGTTCCAAAGCTAAAGAATTCAGCTGTTTCAGCAATCTCGTCTGCGACGACAGTCGCTCTAGGTACTTCGATCATTGTTCCGACCAGGTATTTGATTTTAACCTTCTTCTTCTCGGAAACCTCTGCAGCGATCCGATGAACGATGTCTACCTGGTTTTTAAGTTCCTTAGAGAATCCGACCAATGGAATCATGACTTCTGGATTCACCTTGATCTTTTTCTTTAGAACGATCGCTGCTGCTTCAAAGATAGCCTGGATTTGCATTTCAGCAATTTCAGGATAAATGATGCTTAAGCGGCATCCCCGATGACCGAGCATTGGATTGAACTCATGGAGTTCTGTTACGCGGTGAGAGATGACTTCAGACTTTACACCGAGTTTCTCTGCGAGCTCGCGAATCATGCTACCTTCGTGTGGAAGGAATTCGTGTAGAGGAGGATCCAGCAAACGAATGGTTGCAGGTAGACCTTTCAATTCTTTAAAGATCCCAACAAAGTCTTTTCTCTGGAACGGAAGGAGTTTCTTTAGGGCTGCCTTACGGGCTTTTGTGGAGTCCGCGAGGATCATTTCGCGCATTGCATCGATACGATCTCCTTCGAAGAACATATGCTCGGTCCGACATAGTCCGATACCGGTTGCTCCAAATGCGATAGCATTGGCGACCTGATCAGGGGAGTCTGCGTTGGTCCGAACGGTGAGTTTTGAGAACTTGTTACACCAGTTCATCAACTTCGCGAAGTTCTGATAAGATGGGCTCTTCTCAGGTGCTAAGCTCTTTTCGACCAGAACCTGAATTATTTCAGAAGCAGCGGTTTTAACTTCTCCTGCATAGACTAGGCCAGAGGTTCCATCAATGGAGAGGAAGTCACCTTCTTTAAAGGTTTTGCCGTCTACTTTAAGGGTCTTTTTGCCATAATCGATTTTGAGTTCGCTTGCTCCACAAACGCAGACCTTACCCATCTGGCGGGCAACAAGGGGTGCATGGGAACTAACGCCACCACGTGCCGTAAGGATACCTTCCGCTGCAATCATTCCTCTGAGATCCTCAGGAGACGTTTCAACTCTGACGAGAAGAACTCTCTCTCCTTTAGCTGCAACCTCTGTGGCGCGATCCGCATTGAAGCAGATTCTGCCGGAAGCTGCTCCGGGCCCAGCTGGAAGACCTCTTGCAATGACGGCTGTGTTTTTGATGGCTGTACGGTCAAAGATAGGTGCGAGAACCTGATCCAGCTGATCTGCTGGGACACGTTGAACAGCTGTCTTGGCGTCGATCATGCGTTCTTTAACCATCTCGACTGC
>JAESUN010000077.1 GCA_016763045.1 Opitutaceae bacterium
CGCCAATCCAGAACCCTTGCTCTCTGTGTAGCGAACGCTGATCTTAGAAAGTAAAGTCGCAATATCTTCGCTAGAGACAGGATTTCCACCCTTTAAATGAGCTGTTGATCGATCTGGGTCATAGAGATCCAAAACAGATGCCTGCGCAATACCAGTCGTGCTACCTCCATAAGGAGCATACGAAGGGTTCCCCTCTATCTTGGTTGGTCTACCCTGATGAGTCTCCACCAATAAAGGAATAGCTCCTTCGCGCAAAGGCATCGAAGTCGCATAATAGACAGGAACTCCCGGAATAATATTCTCTGGGGATTCTGAATAAGGAAGAATATGTGACTCAGGACGACGACAACCGGAAACAGCAAGCCCTCCTACGGCAAAAGAGGCCGCCATGATCTTAAAGAAATGTCGTCGATCGACTTCATTGAAATCTGAAGCGCCTTCGGGAAATTCCCGATCAACATATTCCTTAAACTTAGGAGTCTGAGCTAATTCATCGAGACTGCGCCAATAGTTTGGGCCAGTCTCTTCAGCCTTTGATGGTTTGGGATGTTGGAAAATTCTTTCCATCGATGGCATCCTGAGCAGCTAAGAGGTGGTTTCACCTTCCATTCTTCAATTAATTCTAAACCTTTTTCCCGCTGTGCTTCAGCGCTTTCATCATGCCAGTCGAGATTGTAAACTTCTTCCAATGGACGGATATGGTTTTCGGGAGCACGGTGACAATCCAAGCACCAGGACATGCTTTGAGGCTCAACATGACGAACCACTTCCATCTCGTTCACTTCGCCATGACAGGAATAACAGCTCACCCCTCTATTAACATGTACCGAATGGTCAAAATAAACGTAATCGGGGACTTCGTGAACCCTCACCCAAGGAACGGGCTCCCCAGTCTTCACACTCTCCCTAATAGGCTCCAGCAACGGGCTATCAGATTGGATCTGGTTGTGGCAGTTCATACAAGTCTGCGAGGTAGGGATATTCGAATGTCCTGACTTTTCCACATATGTATGGCAATAACGACAATCTAGCCCCAGCTCGCCAACATGCAGACTGTGGTCATAAGGCACCGGTTGAGTAGGCTCATACCCGACTCTCGTATACTTTGGAGTAAGATAATAATTTGCCCCACCTATAAGAATACCGACCGCCAAAACGAGGGAGACGACGATCATTAGTGGGAGTTTATTCGACCACTTCGGGAAAGTTTTCGACATAAGAAGAATCAGTGATTGTTATTCTAGAAAGGAAGCCGATTACGACGTCTCTCTCTTTCTAGCAACAGATCGACCTGAAGGTCGGATTTTGATCGGCGATTCAGACTGAGCTGTCTGAGCACGACCAGATCTTGTGGCCTTCGAGAAAAACCGAGGGACAACGATTAACCCGGCTAAAATGCCGAGTGAGGAAGAGATAAATGATTTTCGAGAACAGTTTGAGCGCACGGGTGTTCTTGTCGTTTTCTATATAAAAGAAGCAAGAAAGATAGGTTGAAATCGGAATGCAAACCAAAAAACCAATGCATTCTAATGAATTACCCTTCTATTAGAAGAAGCAGAAAGCCCAAAAGCTATTCTAATAGATTTTTCTAAGGAAAAATTTTCACTGGGACGCATGTCACTGCAGACCTAGGAGTGCTCTATCAATTCATCAAAGGAACGATCCATCCCGCATTTGGAGGATCCGATCGCAACGATCCGCAATATCGGAGTTATGTGTTACCAAAACCACCGCTTGTCCTTTTTCTTTAGCCAAATGCATCAATAAATCAAAAACCAGATTCGAATTCGTCACATCAAGATTACCGGTTGGTTCATCCGCCAAAATGATCGAAGGCGAATTCATCAAAGACCGGGCAATAGCAACTCTCTGCTGTTCACCACCGGATAGCTGAGACGGAAGTCGGTGGGTTTTCTCTCCTAATCCAACTGACTTGAGTAATTCATGAGCAGTTTCACGCATCTCCTCTGGAAGCAGTCTACCGAGTTTTCGAGCAGGCAACATCACGTTCTCAATCGCTGAAAACTCTGGTAACAAAAAGTGAAACTGAAAAACAAATCCAATTTCGGTACATCTCACAGCTGTACGCACCTCATCACTCGCCGTCGCAACCTCTTTTCCATTGATCCAAATCTCTCCCCCATCCGGTCGATCCAACAACCCCAGTAAATATAAAAGAGTACTTTTCCCACAACCTGAAGGCCCCACGATCGCGTTTACCTGTCCAAACTCCACCTCCAAAGCAACCCCATGCAAGACATGAACTCGCCCACCACCACTACCTAAATAACGCTGTAGACCGGAACACGAAAGCACGACTTCCCGTTCAGAGCTGAGGGAAAGAGATTCTGATTTAATGAGCTGAGACATGAGTTATGTTTTTCTTCAATTAACCTACGACTTGGATTCTATTGAGAAGCTCCTCTGATCACATCTCCTGGTTCTAGTCGGGCTGCGCGCCGCGCCGGTAAAACACTTGCGCACATAACAATCACAACTGCTGTTGAGACGGCTGTGATATAATGCCAGTAAGACCAATAAACCTGAAAGCTATCAGTTGCAAAAATACCGGTTATTCGCACAGGGAAAAGAGATACCGCAAATGTAAGCACTACTCCAATCAACGCGCCTAAAGAGACTCCTATCAAAAGGACTATAGCTCCCTCCCAAAGAAAAATAGAGGAAATGTCCTTTTGGGTATATCCCATCGACCTGAGAATGGCTATCTCCTTCGTTTTCTCCATGACAATCATCACCAGCGTATTGAACATACCTAATCCAGAGATGAGAATAATAGCTGTCACCGACAAAGCCGTCGAAATGCGTATGACACTAAAGACCGTCAACCAAGTCTTTTCCCTCTCCTGCCAACTGACCGTTGAGTGATTCATTATCATCTGTATTCTGGCAGCCACCTCAGGCGCTTTGTTCCGGTCAGTCAAACTGAGCTGCATGAACGTCACTCCATAAGGCTTACGCAACAGCGAGCGCGCTTCTGATAACTGCATAAAAACCCGCACCTTATCGATATCTGCCACTCCCGTCTCATAAATGGCGGCTACTCGATA
>JAESUN010000078.1 GCA_016763045.1 Opitutaceae bacterium
ATATCTTGTTGGGGTATTTATATGTATCCACTTTCTAGTAAGTGCTTATCATTTTGACTCGCACTCAACTACCGATCCTATTTTTTTACTGTAAACTTTAGAGGCCGCCGCATAGTGCCTGCCATGTCGTCCGCCGATCAGATTACAGACGTTAGTATTTATCACTGCACTCAGGCCATGTCTGTGAGCTATTCGACGGATACGCGGAACGCGATGGACGTCTTGGTGATCGAAATTTCGACGACGAACCATACGGGCTGGGGAGAGGTGTTTATGCCGCGGGTCGAGCCCCTGTGGAACTGGGCACGGCAAATCGCGCCGCGCTTGATTGGCGCGCGGGCTTCCGCACTCGATACTCTCCTGACGCAGTGGCCCACGGATCGACCCAAGATGAGTTTGGCAGAATGCGGCACCTATTGTCATCCCGAGGTCGATTGCGTGGGCGAAGCCGTTTCCATCGCACTGCACGATCTGCACGCGCGACATGAAGGTGTGCGTTTTTCCGATCTATTGGGCCATGTCGCCCGCACCGAAATACCGGGGATGCCTACGGTCACTCTGGGACCACTCGAGAGAATGATCACGGAAGCCGAGGATTGGCACGCGCTTGGAGTTGGTCATCTTAAACTTAAACTATGCGGCCACGCCAAACGTGATGTGCAGATCGTGCAGGAAATCAGGAAAGCTCTCGGGCCGGGAATGGATCTCCAAGTAGATGCTAATGGAGCCTACAAAACGATATCTGCAGCGCAGCCCGTGATAGCTGCGCTCAACGAAGCGGACATCGCCGTGATCGAGGATCTGTTTCATATCGGCAACGAAGATTGTGTCCTCATCGCCCGTGAGCAATTGACCGGACGCACCATGCTCGACAAAGAATGCTACTGGCCTCACGTGAAACATTCATTGAGTGCCGGGCTCGTCGATATCATCAACCAGCATCCGCACAATCAAGGAAGCATGACCAATGCCTTGAAGATCGCTCACGCCGCCCAGACCGCCGGTGTGGATAACGCGATCGGCTCGTCCGGTATTCTCGGCATCCAAAATACTGCGTTTCTCCACCTCGCGGCCGTCACGGCATTGACCCGCCCATGTGAAGACATCGGTCTGCATGCATATTTTGATAACTCCGTAAAATCGCTGCAGCAGTTTGGCTCGCGGCCCACCATCCTACGTCATCCCGTGCCCATCGTTGAAGGAATACTCACCCTGCCTGAAGGCCCCGGCCTCGGGGTCGAGATCAGCCGCGAAGCATTGCAACACGTCACCGTGGAAACATACTCAGTCTCAGCGTAACCGCACTGCGTCCCAACATAAACAGAAAATGATGGATTCTGATTTCAATTATTTTCTTCGAACATCAAAGCTAAGAGTCCGGCCTTTCCGGATTTTCAGAGACAGCTTGTTCTTACACAATTATTCGGTTGGCCTAATTTGAAATTAGCTTCTTGAACTTATTCAATTGATTTCGACTAAGAGGCAGTGAGATGGAGGGGCCGAGTTCAATGATATATTTGTGATCACCTATCTTTTCTAACTGGGTAAAGTATTTAAGGTTAATCAGATAGGATTTGTGGGTACGAATAAAGGTTGATGGGAGAATTTGCGAAAGCTTATGAAGAGTTTTGCAGTGGGTGAGACATTTGCCATTGTTTAGGTAAATTTCAGAATAGGAACCAGCGGCTTTTACATAAAGGATATTTCCCAGATCAATTCGTTCAGTTTTGCCGCAAGTTCTGATAACCAGAAATTTTGTAACAGCTGTTGCCGGTGTCGCATCATCTTTTAAGCGATGGAAGGCGTGGGCCAATCTCTCTTTGCTAAAAGGTTTTGGTACAAAATCGAGAACGCCAAATTCAAAAGCTCGAATGGCCTGATCGCTATAGGCGGAAATAATGATAGTATGGAAAGATTGGGAGGCGGTGTCTTCCAGTAGACCATATCCATCTTTACCGTGTAGATTCAGGTCGAGTAATAGCAGGTCGGGTGGAAATTTTTTGATTAGGTCCTGCGCCTCATCCAACGAGCCAGCACACTGTATATCTGTTATCTCGGTGTCGAGTATTTCGCGTGTAAGACGGATGATCCTGTTGGCAACCGTTTTGGCATCTTCTACGATAAGTATGCGCATCAATCTAGAATGTTATGTAGTGATGATGACAGTCTTCCATCCCTCTTCACAAGGTCCATGTTGGAAACTCCAGTTGCCACGAAAACTTTCTTCAAGACGTGCTTTGACGTAAGCGAGACCGGTCCCAGTCTTGCCTGATTCGTATTCTACGTTTTTATCTTGTTCAATATTCTCTCGAGGGACGATCAACGTATAACGTTTGCTTTCTTTGAATTCCTTTTTTGTGAGAAAAAAGGTCGTTGTATCAGATGAATACTCATTGTGGGTGATGCCGTTTTCGATCAATGTGTGAAAAAGTAGCGGAGGCACTTGGTCGGTATTTTCGAAACCACTGACATCGAGTCTATACTGGGTCTTCTGCTGAAAACTCATGATTTCCATGAATGAGCGACAGGTTTCAATTTCTTTTGAAATGGGAATCAGAGTTTGGTCAGCCACTTCTGAGAGGATTCGGAATTCACGCGCCAAGGCATCAACAAACCTTGAACCAACTGTTGGATCTGTCTCAAACCACTCCATCAAAGCAGTCAATGTGTTCATGAGAAAATGAGGTTGAATCTTACTCTTTAACAGCTCTGCTTGCAGTCTGGATTTATTTGCTTCCAGTTGGGCATTATCCTGGATGACTTTTTCACGACTTCTGCGTTCTTGGCGCATTTGCCAGGTTAGGGAAACAAGAAGGCAGAGAATGAGGGCTAAAAAACCGAAAGTGTAAGGGATGATTTTCCCTTCTCTGTTTAGCGTGTTTTCTAAATAGACCAAAGTGTAGCAGGATATCCCAATCATGCTCAAAACACTACCTCTGGACTTTTTTAAGAGAGCACAGATTGAAATGATGAAGGATATGATAACGCTTCCACCGAGCATATAGAGTGCACGATTTATAGGAAATGGATCGAGAAACCATGAAATAACTACCATGCCCATTAGAAGGAAACTCCATCTATATTTGTGGGAGAATTCAAAGCGTTGAAGGAGAAAAGCAGGAAGCAATAGGCTCAAGACATAATAGTTGACGGTGCTTGCCCAGATGGAGAAAGAATACCAATCATAGGTGTAGCGATAGAAAAGGCGCAACCAGTCATTCCAGAAAGGCAAGGATTCACTCAGACAGAGTAAGCTGAAAAGAAGGAAAGCCACCTTGCGTTCATAGAAAATATAAAGAAGCAGGTAAAAAAGGGCGATGACCAACAATGTCCCGTGAGGGAGAGTTGTTTTCATGAGTCCTAGTTGGTAATGGGAGGACTGTGTTTCGTAATCGTGAAAAGATATGGTTGGGTAGAGCGAGGCATGAGGTCCTCTATAGTTGCTTGAAATTCGAAGAGTCAGCTGATGGGGCTCGCCGAGTGTATAAAGTGAATCGGGGATAACGACACTGTTTATGAGTCGCCCAGGTTGCTCCTCTTCTGCAATAGGAGCGGGTTGGCCACTGCTTATCAGGAGATGACCATCCCAATAGAGATCTTAAGCTCCATTCAGCACAATGAGTAGCATTTTGGAACGCAATGGATGAGCATCAGATTCTATCGTAATTTTGTGTCTTAACCAATAAATACCCTTTGCTTGTTTGATTAAAGAGCCCAGAGGAGTCATTGGGGAATCTTTGACCCAGGAAGAATCATCCCATTTCGGATCAGCCCAACGGACATTATCTCCCGATTTGAAGGTAATTTCGAAAAAAGAATAGTGAGGTATGTAGTCCTTTTTTGAGGGTTCCGAGAGATAAACACTCAAGACTACCAGAATCAAAATGGTGGCGGCAATGCCTACTACCGCCCATGGCAGAATGGTCTTAAGTATTTTTTGCATGGCTTTTTTATGAGGTAAAAACATGACAGCGTCATTCTTATAATTCGGCTATTCATCAAATGAATGGGACATTTCATTGGCATGCCCTTGCCTTGTAGGAAGTATTTATGGTACGCTTACAAATTATTTTAAGTTACGGAAAGAGTTAAATAGGGGCTCCTAGGAATAGGGTTTTTATGAGTAAAGTAGCTTTTTGAGATGAAAGACCGAGTGACCTGTAATCTGACTGTTCGTGAACTAACCAGGATAAATATTGAAATGGCTCTTGAGTATCTGAGGAACCTATAATCTATAGTATTTTATAAGAAAATTAATGAAGCATTATACTTATTCTGTCTGGCCTTCTTTATGTAAGCTTTATCGATTTTTATATATAGCACCACAAAGGTGAGTTAACTTCGGTTATCTTATCAATCTTTCAAAAACCAATTTGTCAGCGAATAAACATTCAGTGAAAACGAGCTCAAAATCACATCCAGTGACGGTTGTTCATGTTCTCGCGTTTGTTTGTGTTCTTTTTTTGGATATGAGTTTTCCGATTTCTGCTTATACAGAAGAAAGGCAATCCGGGGATGGCACTGATAAAGCGCACCATTCATATATTCCGATTGTTTTTTACAAGAACGGATTTTACCCGATTGTGAGTGTAAAGAACAAGAAACCGGTTATCAACGTTGATGGCCAATTGGTTTCAGTTAAGAAAGATACCAAAGTCTTTTTCTCTGCCAGTGATTCTAATGTGTCGCCCACTATTAAAACAGGGAGGCTCAGACAGGATGTTAAACCTGATCTTTCCTCAATGAGGAGGTTAGAGGGATTCACTAAAACGATTGTTCCTGTATCGTCACCAGAGACTGAGACCATAACACAATACGATGATAAATGGTCGATGTGGGAAGAGGTTGTGCCAATAAGTGGTCCTTTAGAGAATGCGTATGGGGTATTTATTATGTACAGTGATCAGGGTGTGGCTGACCTTCATTGGAGAAATCTCAGAGATACTCCTGAGGGAAAAAAATTGTCTGTGAAAATACCCTATCCAATTAGGAAGACTCTCAGGAAACATAAAAAACAGCGATATCTCTTGTTGGTATTTAAGGATGGAGAAGAATTGGTTCCCGTAGACCACTCTCAGCGGGAAAATTTGCTCAAATGGATTGAGGTTTTATCGATGGCGCAGATTACTGGTTTATATACTAAGGTGACACCGGAGGACGAAGTGAATCCGTCTCTTTTTTTCGGACTTAAATTTAATCTAGATAAGTCAGACTACAAACTGCTCGAGGGGAAGGTGATCCCTGTGAATGTGACGATCGATAAAATGGGGATGATTTCTGATGTAACTATAGATGTGAATATCTCCGATTCGATCTCTGATGAAATATTGGATACAGTACGCCTGTGGAAATTTTTCCCAGCAAAAAGAGATGGCAAGCTGGCAGAACAGGAAGTTATCATAACGTTGCAGTTTTAAGGAATTTCAATCAAATGCTGGAGGGCCAGTGGCGATTGAGTCTAAACGGGAAAATGATATTGAGGCTTCGCTTTACTCATGGAATGCGATGGCCAAGTGGAATCGCAATTTTTTGGAAATCTCCGTGGAGGTTCCATCTGAAATAAGGCTTTAGTAGGTTGAAAAGAGCTTTAAGAGAAAGAGCGAGACCCTGTTTTTTGGCTGTTCGCAAAATAAATGGGATGTTTCCTGAAGTGATTATTGAGTATCCGAAAATCAATATCATGTAGTATTTCTACGAGACAGTTAGCGAAATACTCATGAGAAAAGACTGCCCTGAATTCGGTGACCTAATCAAGTGATGGATTCATCAATAAATACTTCAGAAAATAACCTCCTAATGAAAATGAACTCAAAATCAGTAATAGTCATGCTCTCTATTGTCCTTTGCGGAATCATGGGGTTGCCAAATTCTTCTCATGCAGAAGGCCAAATCCAGGATAAAGGTGCTAAGGCGCTGTATGCTTATACTCCAGTCTATCTCTATGAGGGAGGGTTTTATCCGGTTGTGGGCGTAAAGAAAAAAAAGGCGCTTATCAATGTTGATGGTCGATTGATTTCAGTGAAAAAAAAATCCGAAGTCTATATCTTCGCCACTCATTCTCTTGTGCCACTCCCTATTCAAATTGGCGTTGATCGGATGGGATGGGAGAAAGTAACACCAATGGCTGCTCATTTAATGGGGGCGTATGGAGTTTTTCTTAGTTACAGTGATAGTGGAATTACGGATCTCGATTGGAGAAACCTTAAATATACTAAGAAAGGTAGAAAAACGGTACTAAAAACCCCTCTTCCTCCAGGAAGGCAGGGTATCAGAAACTCCTCTCGTTATATGCTTCTAGTATTTCAGGATGGCAAGGAATTGGTTCCGCTATCGTCTCCCCAAAGGAAAAACCTACTTAGCTGGCTTGAGAATAAAGCGATGGCACAGATTACTGGTTCATACCTCAAGGAGACGCGAAAGCAAGAAGCAGATCCATCTCTTTTTTTTAAACCAGAATTTGATCTAAGTGAGTCAGACTTCAAGCTACTAGAAGGGAAGG
>JAESUN010000079.1 GCA_016763045.1 Opitutaceae bacterium
GTCTTGGGGGGGGCTAGGGCTAAAGCGCTTTTAGCTGTCATTTGCCGTCATGCCAGTGAGGTTGTTTTGGTGGTTCAGAATCTTCCTCGTGCTTCCAGTTTTGAAGAGTTAGAAGGAGTCATCCCGCACGGGTTTAAGGGAAAAGTTTCCCGTTCTTCCATTGAAAAAATTTTCCCTTCGAAGGATAAATGCACTTTGAATCATACTTCCGAGGTATTGATCGTCACCGGTTCTATTTACCTTATTGGTAATGTGATGGAGCGTATCCAATACAGTCAGCCTGTGGACCAAAGTATGTTGCAGGATTGGTAAGAGGGTTTTGATTTTCCCTGTTGCCGCGGCCTATGCGAATTTGATTAATTCTTCGGTTGAAGGGACATCCTTGATGATCTGGGATGGATTTGGTCCGACGCCAATATAACGAAGATTTGGTAGCTGTTTAGGCCAAGTTTCTCCGTGGTAAGCTGCGTCTAGAATACTTTTAACCATTCCGCCTACGTACGCTTTGGCGTTGTCAGGTAAATCGTCGAAGTGTCGCACTGAGGAGATGTCCTCTTCCCAACTGGGATATATTTTGTAGACAGGGGAGAGTTCTTTGCGGACAGAATCCTGACGCGGGACGTGGTAGGTTATCTTTCCTTCAGGGTCTTTGTAGGCGGTGCAAATAAGAAGATTTCCATCCCATCCTGGGATTTTGCCTAAGGCATCGATCTTGTTGATCATTAAGTCCTGATACCCTCCGTAGCGAAGGGCATCTGCTTTTTCAATCGCATCGAACCATCCGACCATTCTCTGTCGACCAGTGGATGTTCCAAATTCAAGTTTCTTTAATGCATCCGATAAGGCGTGTCCTTCTTCGATTTGAGTCAGGAAAATATGGGTGCCGACTTTGGTATCGTAAGCTTTGGCAACACCGATCGTGTGGATGGGCTGGCAGGGGATGTTTGCAGATTGGAAAAATTCAGGGGTAAAGGTATGAGCTGCCGTTACGTTGGGGGAAAATCCATGACGTTTATCGAGCCAGTAAGCTTGTCCGAATTCACCGATGACGGAGCGGTCTTCGCTTAAGGCCTGGAGGACGAGCTCACGGATATCAGTCACCTGGCTGGCAAAGGCTTGCCCTGCGTTCCAATAGACTTCTACCAGCCTATCTGTATTAAGCGTAAACGGTTTTTCGGTCCTGAACTGTTGAAAATCAAACTCTTCAGCCGGGAAGATCCCTGCATCAATGGCTTCCTGGTTGGCTCTTGTTTCAGCAGTTGTCAGTGTGTCGAAGAAGCTGTCCCATGTCTCGGCGGAAACTTGGCAGACATGCTCTATTGTTCGGAGTGCTCGGTCTGCCCGTTGGATCATCTTTTGGGCGAAGGTTTCACGATCTCCGAGGAAATCGACATAGGTGATCTGCCATTGGCCTGTTTCATCCTGGTAGGCAGGGGTGATTCCACGGCCAGTAGAGCCACGAGGATCGTTCTTCAAAATATTGACTCGATAGTCTTCCCAAGCGAGGTCGAGTAGGCGGTGCGATAAATCTGCGACCATGGTACGTTCATCAATCGCTAGTTGATTGATGATCTTGAAACCGGCTTTTTCCAGTGGTTTTGCTTCCCACATGAATTTGCGAGGATCTGCAACCACTCCCGAACCGATTCCCAGGTAAGGGATAGAGGATTCAATCACTCCGGCGGGTAGCAGGTTTAATTTTACGCCTCCGGCAGTATGCCCGGAATTGGCTCCTCCATTGACTTTCAATACCATGAAAACGGGGGATTCCTGCCCGGTGCTGGCGCGGAGTTCTTCGGTGACTTCGGGAATCAGGCGACCTTTACCCTCGTCTCCCATAGTTATACCAACGTCGGCGATGAGTTTACTGGTAAAAGGAAGAAGTGACATGAATGATTAAAAAAAGAGGCTTTTAAGTGAATGCAGGGTGCGGGCTCTGTATTTCCGCATGGATCTATGGCCAAAATACTTCACACTTTAGCACGAAATATTTGAGAAGTTCCAGCCAAAACTCTCATCTTTTTCCCTTTCCTAGAGATTCTTTCAAAAAGCTCCAAAACGACTTTTTGGATTACGAAAGAATCGTATTGGGATGAGGACAGGGAGGTTGTTCCCCTCTCTTAGTCTTGATGTGTGGAGATTTCGATCACGTCATGAGGGGCTGCTTCTCTTTGCCCTGCTGGGCTGACTCGAACAAAACGGGCTTTTTCACGGAGCTCGGGTAATGTTGAGGCGCCGAGATAGCCCATGCCTGATTGGATTCCTCCGATCAAAGAGGAGAGGACGTTGTCGATCGAACCAGAGACTTCCTTGAGAGCTTCAATACCTTCAGCTGTAATCTTTCGGGTCAGGTCATTTTTGTCATGACCATAGCGGGCAGCAGAGCCTTCTCGCATAGCATTCAGGCTACCCATTCCACGATATTGTTTATAGAGTTTTCCTTTGATCTCGATTATTTCCCCGGGAGCTTCCCGACAACCAGCGAGCAGGCCTCCACAGATAACGGTATCGGCGATGGTGAGTGCCTTGACGATATCTCCAGATTTAGTGATTCCTCCGTCAGCGATAATGCGGACGTTTTTGCCTGCCGCTGCTTTAGCTGCGACGTAAAGTGCAGTTAGCTGGGGAATCCCGACACCAGCGACCACTCGTGTTGTGCAGATGGATCCGGGCCCCTGGCCGATCTTAATGGCGTTAGCGCCGCAGTCCGCCAGATATTCCACGCCCGATCCGCTGGTTACGTTTCCTGCGATAATAGTCAGGTCGGGTGCAGCTGAACGGATTAACTTTACCAGTTCACCGACACCTTTGGTATGTCCGTGAGCTGTTGAGACGGCGACGGCATCCACTGATTCTCCTATGAGGTTTTCGAGGTGAGTGATAATCTTCTTTTTATCCAGTTCTCCTGACGGTTTACGCACAGGTGAAAGAGCGGCACCCACAACGAGCCGGAAGGCCGAGTCTCGGCTGGGTTTATGGCGGGATTTTGCCTCATCTGTGATTTTTTCCACATCTGAGATAGTGATGAGCCCCTTTAGATTGTTATCGTTGTTCACGATGAGCATTTTGGTGATTCCCACGTGATTGGCGAAAAAAGTATAGGCCTGCTGGATCGTATCCTGATCCATGTCCAGATGGTTGACTGTTATCAGATTGGCTCGAGGCGTCATTGCGGTTGAGACTGGCTGAGAGCGATAGATCTCCTTTACCACACTTCCTGGGAGAAGGCCCACGAGCTTATTGTTTTCATCGACGACAGGGAATGTTCTGAATTTATATTGTTTCTGTGCGACTAAGTTGAGCACGTCGCCGACATCCATCGATGGAGGAACGGTGATAGGATCCTGGATAAGGCCATGGATATGGCGTTTTACCCGAGCTACCTCATGAACCTGCTCCTTTGGCTGCATGTTGTAGTGGATGAGCCCCATGCCTCCGTTTAGTGCCATGGCGATTGCCATCTGGGATTCTGTTACCGTATCCATGTCCGAGGAAAGAATAGGAATCTGTAGCTGGAGGTTGTCGGAAAGACTTGTGGCTAGAGAGGCATCCCGAGGGAGGATCTCCGAATAATTCGTGGCCAACGAAACGTCGTCGTAGGTAAGTGCCATTCCACGTTGGGCGTGGAAAAAATCGTCTACTGAAAGGTAGAATTCGTTATTCGGATTATTACTGACGGGAGAAGGCGCAATACTCATATTGCCGTGCTTAGCTAACATGTGAGTTAACTGTTGGCAATGGAAAAATTTATTTGAAGTGTTGAAGAATGGTATTCTGGTAAATAACCTAATACTAGGTGATCTCTACAGTGTGCCAAATCGCTTGACTCTGTAGATTGGCTTAGTGATTTTTCTGGACGTTTCAATGAACGTAATAGGAAAATGACTCCGGATGTAAGTCCTATTGAATTAAAAACGAAACCAAATTTCCATCATAGGCCATGACGTCATAGTAATTACGCCAGTATTCCATGCGTATTTCTCGTTAGCAATGGTGTCGCATGGATAAGGGTTTATGGGGCGAACCTTTCTTGTTGCCTTTCTAGATCTGTAATATCTGAATACCGGTAAAATCGAATCCTTTTCGACTCTGAAAGGGGAAATTACCATGCCCAGACAGATCGTATTCACAGGAAAAAACGAGTGTTCGCTCATAGAGCGGGAAAGTATGTCTCTTGCTTCTGGTTCTGTTCGGGTGCGAACTCTGACATCGCTCATTAGCACAGGGACAGAGACTATTGTGCTCAGCCGTAAATTCGCCCCCGGCACTCATTGGGATGACTGGGTAAAGTATCCTTTTTATCCGGACTACGCAGCCATAGGGGAGGTCGTCGAAGTGGGCGCCGAAGTGGTAAACCTCAAACCTGGAATGAAGGTAGCGACGCGTCAAAGCCATGGTTCCGAACATGTGGTTGCCGTGTCTGATTGTTATTTGGTTCCCAAGGAGATCGATTCTTCTGAGGCAGCTTGGTTCGCTCTTGCCAAAATTGCCTTTATGGGTGTCAAAGCTGGGCGTGTTGGTCTTGGATCGCGTGTGCTTATCGTTGGAGGTGGGCCAATTGGGCAGATGGCTCTGCGTTGGTGTAGAGCAGCAGGAGCAGAACAGATTGTAGTAGTCGACTTGTTGGAGGCTCGGCTAGATCTGGCTCAGCGGGGCGGAGCAACGGCTGTGATTGCTAAGCCGATTGATGAAGCGATTGGAGAAACCGAAAATGCTTGTGGAGGAAAACCTCAAATTGTGA
>JAESUN010000080.1 GCA_016763045.1 Opitutaceae bacterium
TCATACCTGACCCAATAACTTTTGCAAAAACCGTATAGCCCCCATCCTGTGTATCCAGGCCCTGAGATTGCCCATTATCGGAGAGATTGATAAACCACTGGCTTGTGGCGCTATCCGGAAAGCCCGATAATTTTGCCATCGCCAATGTTCCCCTTGTGTTTGAGAGACTAAACTCATTCACGATAGGAGGAGCGATAGGTATCGTGTTGAGATCCACATAATAACCTCCCCCTTGGACCACAAATCCTGCAATCAAACGGTGAATGATTGAATTGTCATAATCAGCCAAATCAACATAGGAGAGGAAATTAGCGACATTGAGAGGCGCGTCATTAGTCAACATCTCAATATTAAAAGATCCCAGAGACGTCTCAAACTGAACGACCTGCCCCGTCACACCGGCAACATCGAAATGCTGTGAAAGATCAATCGTCACTCGACTAGATGTCGCCTGAACACTGACATCTGAAATTGCAGTAGTTGTAACCGGTAATTCAGTTCCCTGACCGAAAAGCGAAGAGGATACAAAGACTACGATTGAGGTGAGGAAAGTTGCTCGAGAAAAAAACATATTATTTAATTAAACCTTATGTATTCAGAAATGTTCCAGAAAATATTCCCTTAACTAATGGAAGCTCTCCTCATTAAATGCAAGACGCTAACTTACTATCAATCGTTTCACCAATCTCTCAAAAACAGAAAAAAATGGAGGCGCGGGCCGGACTCGAACCGGCGGTAGAGGTTTTGCAGACCTCGGCCTTACCACTTGGCTACCGCGCCTTTTATCCTAGAAAAGGAGTTCAAACAGAACGCTTTTACAAGAAGTCGAGTAAGCAAGGATAATTCTCACTCAGATTCAAGAGGTTTCTCACTCTCATATCATTTTACTACTCTTCCTTGGGAAAAGGAGAGATTCTATCTACTCTAATGCCCCTCGAAAGGCATTTTTCGCGTTTATGGAGCCACTTTATTCGGTGCTTGCCCCCTTCCCTATCAATCGCTCAATAGGGACATCCGTATTTTACCCCTTCAAATCAACTGATGCGTTTCTTTCGTTCCCTCTTTGAGAAAGTCCCACCTGGCCTAGCTGTTATCCTTTTTCTAGCGATTGTCTCTGGGCTTATCCTCAGTTTTAAAAAAATAACCCAGCTTGAGGACATGGAGATGTGGACCCCGGCCAGAAACCACCTCCCTGCCTATGTGCCTTTCATCAAAGGCTGGAATAAGGAGCATCCGGATCAACAATTTTCGATTTCTCACATCAGTTCTCGAGCGTTGGAGAGGCGGCTACTTTCTGGATTCTTCTCTGGAACACCTGTTGCTAATTTAACAGAAATTCACATCAGAACCGCCCACCACTCTTTTGCGGGTCCTCTGGACGCAATCGGTTTTGTCGATTTAACTGATCGATTGAAAAAGGAAGGCTTACTCGATGAAATCAACGGCCCTTCCTTTGGACCATGGACCAACCGTGGACGCATTTTCGTCCTCCCCCACGATGTTCACCCTGTTTTATTGGCATACCGCTCCGATATTGTCGAAGAGGCCGGTATTGACGTGAGCCAAATCGAAACATGGGAGGACTATTTTCGTATGATGAAGCCTTTAATGGCAGATAAGGATGGAGATGGGTATCCCGACCGTTATCTACTCAATATCTGGGATACCACAGGGGCTTACATCATTTTGCTCATGCAACAAGCTGGAGGTCGACTCTTTGATGAAGAAGGCAAAGCAACGATGGCTTCGGACATAAACGTTAAAACGCTCGCAACCATCGTCACCTGGGTATCAGGTCCAAATCGCGTCGGGATGGAGATGATAAGCAACTCTGCCTCTGATTTTAGCCTAATGCTGGACGGAGTCATCACTGGTTTTTTTATGCCTGACTGGCTCATCGGCAATCTTAAACAGAAGCTTCCAACAATCGCTGGAAAGTTAAAAGTCATGCCCCTACCTGCCTGGGAACCAGGGGGACGACGAACAGCCGTCTCAGGAGGCAGTGGTCTCGGCTTCCCCAAAGCCGCACCGAACTTCGAAACTGCCTGGGAACTGGGCAAGAGCCTATACTTTTCGGAGGAGATCGCCATTCATCTTTTTGAAACGGCCTCCATTATCACTCCCATTAAACGCTTCTGGGACAACCCTATTTACGATCGTCCTGATCCTTTCTTCTCCGGGCAACCCATTGGTCGAATGCTAATCGACCAAGCTCCTTACGTCCCCACACGAACATCATCGCCCTACCTAGAGCTGGCGACCAAGCACCTCGTAAATGCCGCAGGAAATCTCAAACGATATGCGAACAAAAACAACATATTCACCGTAGAGGAGCTTCTTCCTGAAGCAAAACCCCAATTGAAAATAGCACAGGAACATGTCGAAAACCAAATGGCTCGAAACATCTTTTTAGAAACCACCCCATGAAGCGCTTTCGCACGACTCCTCTCTGGGCTCCCTGGTTTTTCATGGGACCTTTCCTCTTTGTCTTTTTAACCTTCACCACTTATCCCCTTTTTCAGTCCATGTTTCTGGCCGCTCACCAAACATTCGGGCCCGAACACAGTGCTTTTATTGGATGGGATAATTTCCGTTTTCTGCTATCGGACCCTCGCTTTTGGAAGGCTTTCAAAAACACCCTTTACTTCGTTTCCGGCTCCATCTGCATCCAACTTCCGCTGGCTCTCGCGCTAGCCATGCTACTGAACCGACCCAACCTCAAAGGGCGAGCGCTTTTCAGACTTATCTTCTTTGCGCCATCACTTATCGGCATGGTCTTTGTTGCTATGATTTTCCGACTGATGTTTGAAAAAAGAACCGGGCTCATAAATGTTCTCTTACACTCTGTTTTCCCTTCTTTTAACCTGGAATTTCCATGGCTGGACACCTATCTCATGCCAGCTCTTATCCTTGCGTCTCTCTGGATGCATGCGGGTTTCTATATGGTCTTCTTCTTGGCCGCTCTGCAAAACGTATCCCAAGAGCAAATCGAAGCTGCTTCCATTGATGGAGCAGGACCCTGGCAACGGTTTCGCCATATCATCCTTCCCGCCATAGCACCTGTTGCCAGCTTCATCTGCCTCCTCTCTATCATCGGAAGCTTTCAACTCTTTGAACTTCCTTACATCCTGCTCAATAACACGGGAGGACCACAAGACCGAGCATTGACCATCGTCATGTATCTTTATGAGACCGGATTTGAAATAGGAGATTTAGGCTACGCCAGTGCCATCGGATGGGTCTTAGCCCTGCTCCTCGTCGGACTCGCGACCATTCAACGAACTCTCAGCAAAAAAGAGGAACAATGAACTCGAATAAGCAGCTTCAGATGAATCAACGGACAGTCGCTCAGATTTGGCTGACAGTCATTTACTTTTTCCTTATCCTTTTTTCCGTCATCACCCTCATTCCTTTTGTATGGATGTTTTCGGCTGCCTTAAAGGATAACGTCGATTTCTTTTCCTCTCTTTTTCTACCCACAGGAGACGGTTTTTTAGGAATTGCCTGGGACAGGCTAACCCTTAAACACTTTCACAAGCTCTTTACTGAGAAAGGAATTGGCCAAGCCGTTCTCAACTCTGTTTTTCTGGCATCGAGCACCAGTGTCCTCGCCACCATCTGCTCCGCCATGGGAGGATACGCACTGAGTAAATACAAGTTTACTGGAAGGGCCTTTATCACCACCATGGTTCTTTCCGCCTTGATCATTCCCGGCCCTTTGCTTCTAGCCCCTGGATATCAACTCCTCTACAACCTGGGCTTACTCAATAGCTACGCCGGATTGATTTTGCCACATTTGGCACCCGCATTTGGGGTATTCCTCTTCCGACAAACCATGCTCAATTCTGTGCCCAACGAATCACTCGAATCAGCCCGCATGGATGGAGCTGGAGAAATTCGTATTTTTTTCACCATGGTCATCCCTATCATTCGACCCATGATCGGTGCTTACCTCATCATCACTTTCTTAGCGTCCTGGAATAACTTCATCGCCCCGCAAATCGTCCTACAATCACCCGAAAAATTTCCTTTAGCTGTCGCTATTAACAATCTTAAAGGAGTCTACGCTGAAGACTACGGAATGCTGATGGCTGGAACTGTTGTTTCAGTGGCTCCCATGCTCATCCTCTTCCTCCTGATGCAAAAGGAATTTATTGCCGGACTCACCTCCGGAGCAGTCAAAGGTTAAAAATGAAATCTTGTCTTGAGAGACATTTCCTGAAGTAAATCGAATATGTCAGCTACCGTCTTTACTATCGCCAATCAAAAAGGAGGCGTCGGAAAAACAACCACTGCCATCAATCTCTCTGCAATCCTGGCTGAACAAAAAATCAAGACCCTACTCATCGACTTAGACCCTCAAGCCAACGCAACCAGTGGCCTGGGAATCGAAAAGGAAGAAGGAGGCAGCCTCTATGGACCTCTCATGGGAGAGGGCCAAGCGATGGATAAGATCAAGAAAACGGCCTTCAAAAATTTATCCATTATACCCTCCGAAGTGGATTTGGCTGCCGCCGAAATCGAACTGGCTCAAAAGCCGGACTATTTGCTCCAACTCCGAACGGTTCTTCAACCCGTTATTGAATCGGATAAATATCGTGCAATCATTATCGATTGCCCCCCGGCTCTCGGACTCCTGTCCATGAACAGCCTCGTAACTGCTGATTATTTACTGATAGCCCTACAGTGTGAGTACCTAGCCCTTGAGGGCTTGGGTGAAATATTGAGAGTCGTAGATCGATTACATGAGGCCCAGCTAACGAACAACTCGAAATCGGAGGTATTATCATGACGATGTTTGATACGCGCACGAAACTCTCTCGCCAAGTCGTCGAAGAGGTACGAACACATCTCCCAGACAAAATATTTGATACCGTAATTCCCCGCACAGTGCGCCTAAGTGAAGCCCCGAGCTTTGGGCAGACCATCTTTCAGTATGACAAACTAAACCCAGGCGCAACAGCCTATCGAAACCTCTCCAAAGAGCTGATTACGCGTTTTAATCTAAAGGATAACTAAGGTTTAAACCTCCTTTAAAAATAAAAAAATCTATTTATTGTCGGGTGCCTGCGGTCGCATCCAATCGGAGAAGTGCATGAGGACTGTCTCCCACCAAATCCAAACGCTCGATCATATCCAGTGCAGATTTTTCTTCTTCAACTTGCTCTTGCAAAAACCAACTTAAAAAATGACGCGTTTCATAATCCGACCCTTTCTCTGCCTGAGCATATATTTTGTGGATTAATTTGGTTATTTTCTGTTCCTGGGCCAAGGCATACTTAAACGCCTCTACTACAGATTTATATTTCGTTTTGGGCTTGGCCAAAGCATTCAAGACAACTGCTCCACCTCTATCATTCAGATACTTGAAAAACTTCATCGCGTGCTCTTGTTCTTCTGCACTCTGTTTCTTCATCCATGATGCAAACCCTGAATAGGGAGTCGTTTCAAACCAGGCCGCTAATGCAAGATATTCGTAATGAGATTGAAGCTCGTGATTAATCTGCTCGTTAATCATTTTTCCTAAAGTACTACTTATTTTCATAACTGACTCTGGTTAAGTTTTCTAATTCATCCAA
>JAESUN010000081.1 GCA_016763045.1 Opitutaceae bacterium
GAGCCACGTCAGCGGCTGGCATCATTCGCTCTTCTGGAAAACCAGCACCGTCCCAAGAAGGAGTGTACGTCGCACCAGGGTATACGATAGTTACTCGCACTCCACTCTCTCGCAATTCCTCCCTCATCACCTTCGCGAGTCCTGTAACACCAAACTTTGCTGCACAATAACCTGCACCCATCGGATACCCATTCAATCCGGCTACCGAACTCATCACAAAGACGTGACCTCGTTTCCGTTCAACCATTGCGGGCACCAACTCTTTTGAAACAAGAAAAAGACTGCGCAAATTCGCATTTATCATCTCATCAAATTCCTCAACTTTCATATCAAGGAAAGAACTCGGGCGAAACAATCCGGCGTTATTGATCAAGACATCCACATCACCCAATTGCGCCTGAAGCGACGTTCCCATTTCAGCAACAGCCGTTGCATCAGTTACATCGCAGCAAAAAACCGCCACTTCCGCTCCCATCGCCCGACAGTCATCAGCCACCTTTTCCAAATTGGCTTCATTGCGAGCGACCAATGCTAGACGACATCTCATTTCTTCGGCAAAAACCCGAGCCAGAGCAGCACCAATGCCCTGGCTGGCTCCCGTAACAACGATGAGAGGCTTGAGTGCTTCTGTTAACATATCAGACTTTGGAAGTCATTAAAGTCAGCCTTAAAACCACCTCGAACTCCTTTACAAACCACAGAGACCGCATCATGTGAATGCAACGACTCGAGATGAGAACAAGCTGCCTGGAAATCTACAATCCGTGAGTCTGCATTTAACTGTTCGTAAAGAAGACGGGCTGCGTCTTCTACAAACTTCAGGTATGAGCCGTTCATCTCCGCAAAAGCCTGCTCATCCTCCCGTTTCACAATCACCTGAGTCTCCGTCTTCAAAGCATTTAAGCAGTGTTTCTGCAAATCTTCGATCGTGAGTGATTTCCCCTTAGCCACTTCTACCGTAACACGAGCCTTACTCCGTTGAGAATGCGGAATTCCATAAGCTGCCCGTTCATCTCTCGCATGCTCCGCAAGCTCCGCCGAGCAAGGGCAAGCTGAAGAATAGACAAAATCAAAATGAACAAACCGGCGAAAATTGCCTTCCCGATCCATGATCCCCTCATAGGCAACCTTATAGTATTGATATCCTTCTAGGTTGCTCCGCAGGCTCTTTTGAATAATTGGATACGAAAAATCGATTTTTAATCGGGCATCAAACGTATCCACCTTTTTACGATACTCCGTCAAAATACGCTTCAGTAATCGAAGCGAAAAAACGTCATCTTTATAGTCATAAAAGGATCTGACAATCCGTGACATATTGATCCCCTTCAGATTTGCCTCCAGGGAAACTGAACCCATGATACTGGCCTCCAACAGAATCGGATCTCCTCCCTTAACCGCAAATTTAAGAGGAAGCTTAAAATTAGAAACCCCCACTTGTTGAATAGGCACATTGGCGCCCTGGATAGAATCCTGAGCACCCATTAGATCAGGCATCTCATCGCGATACTTTTTCGAAACCTTAAAGGAGGAATCGTAAGTGCGTTCGATCAAGGGAGCCTTTCCCGCCGTTACACGGTGAAGATACAACTTCGTTTTATTTTTCATTTTTCGTTTTTTGCCATTTAAGGGCGGTTGGTGACGATAACCGCTTTCTAAATTACAAGGCTGCTTGAAAGGATCACTCAGGGCAGACAGAGGGACCATAATAGTCAGCCCAGTTGTTTTCGGTTTCAAACAGTCGGACTCGATGGAGATGACCATTCGAGATCCTAGGTTCAATTTGCCGCCAGAATGCAATGACGAGATTCTCTGTCGAGGGAATAATTCCCCGAAGAAAAGCGACATCCACATTGAGGTTTCGATGATCGCATTTCTCTACGACCGTTTCATTCAAAATAAGCTTTAAATCAGATAAATCAACCACATACCCCGTTTGAGGATCCGGATGTCCGAGGACAGAAACCTCCAGAGTATAGTTATGCCCATGCCAGTTTGGATGATTACACTGGCCGTATTTCTTCTTATTCCATTGGGCAGATCGATCGGGATTATGTAATCGATGTGCAGCATTGAAATGCACCTTCCGCGTCACCACAACCGCTCCTTCCAAAGCCCTGCGAGTCGCCTTTTCAGCCATTTTTTTTCCTTTTGATCCATTAGACATAAACTCGGAAATTAAACGCTGGCTCCTCCGTAGTCAACCTGCCTGCACAAACTTATTTTACCCGATCCCATCCCTTCGCATTGATTATTTCCTCTGCAAGAACAGATTTCCATTGCCTGAAAAAATGCTGCCCATTTACCTCAATGCGATGTCCACAAAATTTTCGATACTTGGAAGCAGCAGTTCTGGCAATTGTTCCCTTTTGACGACCGAAAATTCAAAGATCCTCATTGACGCCGGCTTCTCCGGACGACGGATCTGCCAAATGCTAGAGGATAACGGAGAATCAATTGACGGGATTGATGCCATTTTTCTAACCCACGAACACGGAGACCACGCAGCCGGGATTCCTGCTCTCTGTCGAAAAAAACATATCCGTTTATTTGCAAACAGGGGAACCGCCAATGCGATCCAGCAAAAGCTCAAGCACCGGGCCGATTGGCAAATCTTTGAAACCGGAACCCGTTTTAACTTCCGTGACATCGAAATCGAAAGTTTCTCGATTCCTCACGATGCTCACGATCCCGTGGGCTTCACCTTTACTTGTGGGCACGGGGATCTCATCTCCCCATACTGCCGAATAGGCTGGGTCACAGATCTAGGTTATGCGACCGAAAGAGTAAGAGAAATGATTCGAAACGTTGATCTCCTCGTCCTCGAAGCCAATTATGACCCCGAACTGCTCCAAGCGGATACCAAGCGACCCTGGGGAGTGAAACAACGCATTACCAGTCGTCATGGTCATTTATCCAACAAAGCAGCGTGCGAACTTCTCGCATCGATTGAAAATCCAAATTGGAAGCAAGTTTACCTCGCCCACCTCAGTCGTGACTGCAATAGCATCGCCGCCATTACTCAAATATTTGAAGCCATTTTCGAAAAGCGTCCAAAGTTTGATCTCTCTGTCGTATCTCCCGGAGAAAGCACTCCCTGTTATCATTTTTAAATAAGAATAACGCCTACCTACAGGCCTACAGAATATCTCTGCTGAGCACGCCGCCAGGAAGCCTCATCATCCACGTCCTCCAATTCCCCTAAAACAAGAAATCGATGTCTCCCCTCTTTTAAACGGAAAATCGTCTCTTCCAGAACACGAGCGCTTCCCCAGCTAATATCGGCAAAGAGTTCTTCATGAAACCCCTTCATCCCAATCAGGGTATAACCGCCATCTACAGCTGGGCCTAGCACGACATCAACTGCATCAAGACTTTCACCTGCATCCCTTAAGACAGCTGAAGTCAGCCCAGGGCAATCACCCCCAATGATAATCACCTTTCCTCTTTTTTGAGAAAAACTAGTTTCCATTGCCTGATGCAATCGATCTCCGAGCCCCCCCTTTCCTTGTGGAGTTAGGACAACAGACGACCCTAGCCACTGCTCCATCAATTCTCTTTTTTCAGCGGGCGTATAATAAACCACCAAATCCCAATCATCTGGGATTTCCTGGATCTGCCTCTCCACTAGCCAACGGTAAATACACAATGCCTGTTCATTCCCCACTGAAACAGCTAATCGCGTCTTCACCTCTCCCGCTATCGGAGCCCTCAACATCATCACAACAGTCGTTTTTTCAGGCATGAGTTCCTCTCTCTTCAACATTCAGTGCTTTGGGCTTCTGCAAAGAAAAGAAAATCCATCCGATAAGAAACGGCGTCCATAA
>JAESUN010000007.1 GCA_016763045.1 Opitutaceae bacterium
CAAGTTAGCCCAGTTTGAGCACAACGGCGGCACCCTTATTACGTTTATCAATGCAGAACAACTTTTAGAAAAGCTCAGCAAGACTACCACCAGAGATATAACGCTCAATCCGCCCAACAATGATTTGCGCTTCATCCACATCCAGAAAGAGGGACTTGATTTTTACCTATTGGTCAATGAGGGCGAAGAAACCATCAAAGGAGAGTTACAATTTCAAATCAAAGGAGCGGTTGAATACTGGGATCCATGGAGTGGCGAACGAGAGCCCTGCCCAGCCAAAGAGACTCCAGACGGAACCTCTATTGAATTAACGCTCGGATATAGAGAAAGCCGTATCCTTGTTTTTGACCAAGATGGATTTTTCCTACCAACCACACTTTCAGTAAAATCCAAACGGCCCATCCCCCTGGAAACAACCTGGACAGTTCAAACCGAAGATTCTCAATCCGTCAAAGTCCCAGCCCTCACCGATTGGGCGCAGTGTAAGGGGTTTGAGCTTTTTACCGGAACTCTGGTTTATCGAGCTAATATCGAAATCCCTCAAGACGCCGAAGAGGTTTCCATCGACCTAGGTCAAGTGGGTGACATTGCAGAGGTTTTCCTAAATGGAGAATCCAAGGGTGTGCGTATGTGGGCTCCCTACCGTTTTGATCTAGAGAAAACCGTTGCCCTTGCTCCACATCAACTGGAAGTTCGTATTACCAATAGCATGGCAAACGAATATAACGGCGCCCAAATGCCATCCGGTTTAATGGGCCCGGTCGAATTGCTCGTCTAATTGGTCCAAAACCATACAACTCGTCATACCATTCATTTAACAACCATGCCCAAAATCCTTGCCTTTTCAGGGAGCGCTAGAAAAGCCTCTTACAATACACAACTCGTTCGAATTGCAGCGACTGGGGCTCAATCCGCTGGAGCAGATGTAACTTTCATCAATCTGGCAGACTATCCGATGCCTCTCTTCAACGAAGACCTGGAAGAAGCTCAGGGCATCCCTCCGGAAGCTCTGGCTTTCAAACATCTCTTGATGGCAAACGATGGCTTTCTCATCGCCTCTCCCGAATACAACAGCGCTTTCACTCCTTTGCTCAAAAATGCGATTGATTGGGCTTCCCGAAGTGAGTCCGAAGAAGAACCTCCCTTGGTAGCCTTTCAAGGCAAAGTGGCAGGAATCATGGCGGCTTCACCTGGAGCACTGGGAGGCATTAGAGGCCTCGTCTTTCTACGAATGCTACTCGGAAATATTGGTGTAACGGTCCTGCCGACTCAAAAAACAATTCGAGAAGCCTACAAAGCCTTTAACGATGATGGTACTTTGAGTAGCGAGAGAGACCAACAAGCAGTTCTTGAGCTCGGCCGTGAACTCACGGGAACCGTGCAAAAGCTAAAGAGCTAAGGTCCTACTCTACTTCCAGCGAATCTTCCTTCAGCTTCTTCACAAAGTTTTCGGGCTTCCACTTACTGCCTTCCTCCCGATAAACAATTTTGCCTTCCCGACTAATCAAAAGAGTCGAAAGCGAATGGCGAAAAAACTCCTCTTCCGGAAAAGACAAAAGCCCTAGCTGCTTCATTAAATCACTAATGGCGTATTCCGGGCCGGTCAAAAAGGAAAAGTTCGTGGTATCGATACCCCGAGCCACAGCATACTCATGCAAAACTCCAGGAGTATCGTATTCGGGATCCAGTGTAATGGAAATCAACTCCAAATCAGAGATGTTTAACTCTGAGGCCTCTCTTTGAATTTGTATCATCTTGACCATTGAAGCCGGGCACATCGTCGCATCCGGGCAACGTGTGTAAATAAAGTTAACCACCATCGGTTTCCCTAGAAACTGGCTGGGCTGAACAACTTCATTATCCTGATTATAGAGAGCGAAGTTTGGAATAGCCTCCCCGATACCCCGATAAACCTTCTGCCCCCTTGAAGCCGTATCTTTATGCAATTCGCCGTTTACCTTGTTGATAATACGATAGGCTTCCGAGTCATCCAACCAGATATTCTCCAGACCAAAGCCGCCTTCCTCCAACTCGACTAACCGTGCTCGAATAAACATCCCCTCACTCACAGCCCCCAGATCACCCCGACTCACAGACAGCTCCATCGTCATCGCCGCCATGTAACCTTCGTTGGCCTCATGCTTAACCAGTAAGGTACTGCGTTCTTCATAAATAGAAATAACCTGCCCAAGAAGCAGATGCCCTCTTTCTTCCTTACGAGGAGTTGATTTTGGTTTGGAACAACCATATCCTCCCGCAATCACAACGATTGCTACGATGAAAAGAGGCAAAAATGCCCGTCGAAAACGCACCAGATTACTCATACTGCCTAAACAGTCCGGAAAAGAAATTTTGTCAAAACGATTGCAGCGATCGGTCAGATAGCTTCGTTTTCATCTTTTAATCTCTCATGGATGCCTTCTTTCAGAAAAACCGAACCATCACTTACAAACCTTTTTTAGCCTGGTTTTGTATTCTGGCATTGGTATGGACAACGTTTCTCCTCTACGCAGGAGGTATCACGACTAGTATTCGGGCAGGCATGGCTTTTCTCGACTGGCCCCTTTCAAACGGATCGATCAACCCCGAAGGCTGGCTGACAGAACCGGATAAAATGGCAGAGCATAGCCATCGTTTATTAGGAATGATCGTAGGCCTACTGACCATAACGATCTTCTGCTGGCTACTCATCCGTGAAGAACGCCCCTGGCTACGAAAGATCGGCCGTATCGCTCTGCTTCTCGTCATCTTACAGGGAGTGCTCGGCGGCGCACGGGTAAAGCTCGATCAGTTAAACATTCTGACGGACAATAATTTCATCGCTCAGGGCTTCGCCGTCGCTCACGCCTGTACCGCTCAGATTTTCCTCTGCATTCTTGTGGCGATCGCCATCGCCAGCTCCCGCCCATGGATAGAACGTCAAGCGGGACTCTCCTTCGACCCTCCCAAAGCTGTCAAGAGATGGGGACTGATCGCCTGCGGCTGTATTTTCCTCCAGCTACTTGTCGGAGCCATCATGCGGCATAGCCATGCTGGATTGGCCATCCCGACCTTTCCTCTCACCCCTGAAGGATCGCTCATCCCCTCCCTTTGGGACTTTCGCGTGGGTATCCATTTTGCACATCGTCTCGGAGCTCTCACCGTCGTCATAGGGCTCACCACCTTTCTCATTCAAATCTGGAAAGATAGGCAGACTCGTTGCACTCTGGGAAACTGGGCTATCGGAATTTTATGCCTCATCTCCCTCCAAGTCTATCTCGGGGCTCTCACGA
>JAESUN010000082.1 GCA_016763045.1 Opitutaceae bacterium
CATTACCAAAACCGCCTAAATCGTCATGCCCGATCAAACGCATATTGAATGCTTCGTCCATAACAGGCTCCCCCTCTATAGATTTTCGAGCCATATGACGCTACGCTTTCCAAGTATTGAGCGCAAATAATAATGGGGCAATGTGCCGTGGCGGCGAAAATTCGAATTCCCGTATCAATTATCACCGGGTTCCTTGGTAGCGGGAAAACCACCCTGCTCAACCATTTGGTGAAACAACCAGGCATGTCGGACACGGCGGTGATCGTGAATGAATTCGGCGAAATCGGCCTTGACCATTTACTGATCGAACAAGCTTTCGAAGACACGGTGCTACTGCAAAATGGCTGTATCTGTTGTTCAATTCGTGGCGACTTGGTTGACACGCTGGAATCGCTGGACGCTCAAGTTTCGCGCGGAGAAATACCGCCCTACGCTCGCGTTATAGTTGAAACGACAGGACTGGCAGACCCTGCGCCAGTGTTACAAACCCTGATGACGAACGAAAGATTGCAAACGCGCTATACATTGGATGGCGTTGTCGCAACCGTGGATGCGGTAAACGGCGTCGGCCAATTAGACGAATTTTCGGAATCGGTGAAACAAGCCGCCATCGCCGACCATTTATTCATCACCAAGGGCGACCTAGCCGGACAACAAGCCATTGATGAGCTGACGAAGCGACTTCTCGCACTTAACCCAAATGCGCCAATCACGCTTATTAAACACGGCGCCGCTGACCCGGATTCTCTTTTCGGCAATGGTCCCATTGCCGCGCCATCACGTCTTCGCAGGCAAACCCCAGCCCCCCACGGTCGTGACCACAGCCATGATTCGAGCATTCAAACCTTCGCCATCGTACACAAGGTGCCGCTACCTTGGGACGCGGTGCGCGCCTGGTTGGAATCTGTCGCCTCATTGCGCGGTGCTGATTTATTGCGAATGAAGGGTATACTCAACGTGGCGGGGCGCGGCGGCCCGGTTATTATCCATGGTGTCCAACACGTTTTCCATCCGCCAGTCGAATTACCAAAATGGCCAAACGACGACCGAACGACACGAATTGTATTTATCACTCGAAACATTGAAAAAGCGGGACTTGAAAATGCGCTGAGCGTTTTTATTGACCATGAAAAAGAAGCCTATAAAACTGGAAGCTCCGTTAACCCCTAAACGTGCCATTCGCAAAGCCTATTTCGCTTAATGCACGACGCCACACCGAACCGTATTTCTCAATTTCTTAATCTCCTGAATAACCCGCCGCCATATCTTGCGTCCCAAGGTTTATCGCATCTCTGATTATTGTATAAGGCACCCTCGCGTGGTGACAATGGAGAAACACCCATGCAGATCATTTCCCCACGAGTTAACAACAGGTCGAGTACTTCGTCTGTCATCTGACGTTTATTCCAACAGAAAACACCGCCGCGCACTTAGTTGTTGGGGTGATCTCAAAGCCGAACCTGATCAAGGTGGCCGCCAACGTAACGAATGCGGCTCCACTCTGCTGACCAGCAACTCGCCCTTCAACGAGTGGACTGAGATGTTCGGCTACGAACGTCTGGCTGGAGCCTTGCTGAACTTACTCACCCATCACGTCCATATCCTGGAGATGAACGGCGACAGCTACCGTTCCAACCCAAGCCGGGAACGGCAAAAACCCCCATATACGCCTGCTTGAATACCAAAGCATCGTTGATCCGGTGGGTCCACAGGCCCCCCGCTGCTCCGCTTCGCGTAAGGCAAATGCACTACACGAAACAGCGCGGGTCCCGCCTATGGACCTCCTGGACAACCGCCAACGCCGTGTCCGACATCACGCCAACTGATGCATTTTTAAATCGGTAAGTGAGGTACCTTTTCTCTGGCGTTGACACTATCGTCTGGCTACGCTTCTTTGGTGCGGCGCGAAGCTTTAATGAAAGAATTTTGAAGCATCTAAGGAGGGTACAATGACCTTGGCGCCATATGTTTTTCTGGAAGTTGAATCGCTTCAAGGCAAGATAAGCGAAGCGGAATGGAACGCTCGGGTGGAGCTTGCGGCGGCGTTTCGCATTGCGGTGTCGCGCGATTGGAACAAATCCACCGCCAATCACATGACGTCACGGGTGCCCGACCAACCGGAATGCTTTCTGATGAACGCAGCGGATTTCGCGTGGGACGAAGTTACGGCGTCAAACCTATTGAAACTCGATATGGATGGAAACGTGGTTAGCGACACAGATCATAAACCGCGTCCCGCCGGTCTAAATTTCCACAGCGCGCTTCAACGCGAGCGAGATTACCTCAACTGCACCGTGCATATCCATCCAGGCGCGGGTGTTGTCGTGTCGGCATGTGAAGAAGGACTGCAATTTTTTGATCAAGGGTCCTGTGGAGTATATGGTCAAGTGGCCTATCATGATTATGAAGGATTGGCTCAGGAAGCGGAGGAGGCGCCGCGAATTCTGAGCGACCTGGGCGACAAATACACCTTAATCATGCGCAATCACGGCTTGCTTTCGGTTGGACGGACGGTGCCAGAAGCGATCGCCTATATGGAACGTTTGGTGAACGCCTGCGCGATCCAAGAACGTATCTTCGCGGCGAGCCATGCGACACCGCGCCCGCTATCCGAACATATTTGCAAGGTCACCGCCGCCCAGATGAGCAAGCGGGCAGGTAACAAGCCGTTGGGCGATGTCGAATTTCAAGCGTCGTTCCGGCGCCAATTACGCGAAGACCCGTCCTTCACGCACTGACGGTAATTAAGTCCGACAATCCGAGCTTAGGACTCGAGGTCAAGGGGTTCGCCCCTTATGATGGTGTCCACCGATTGCCACGATGTTTCGGGAACTTCGTAATAGATCTCGATTTGATTGCCTCCGGGGTCTTCGCCAACTTGGAAGACGGCAATATCATGGCGAAAGTCTTTAAAGCAAAAGAAGATACTGAAACCCTCACGCTCGTTCGCGACTTTCATTCCCAACACGTCCCGGCAAAAATGCTTGCCGCTTCGAGATAGCGCATTTTTAGGACGACGCGTCCTACCCGTTCAATTGACGTTGTCACCTCCATAAAAAAACAATGCGAAAATTGCCGACAAACAAAACCCTCGCCGCATCAACCTCGGACGTTAGTGTTAAAGCGGTATCGCTAACAATGTGTGGATTTGGTCGCTATCCAAAACCACGACCTTTTCGGTAAAGCGGTAGTCGGGAGTTGAGATGTCAATCCGGTCCAGATAGCGCCCCGTGGCGAACAAGGACGTTTCGCCACCTTGCATGATCCGCGCGACCATGAAATGTGAATGCACGATGGCGACGTCGTCTTCAACCGATTTCAGGCGGATCGGCCCGACAACATGGCGATACCATTGTGGTTCAAACAAATTGGCCTCACGAATGGTAAAAACGCGATCCAGCAACATGCCACGCGTCGCCGCATACATCACGCCTTGGCGCATACCGGCGTCATGGCTGGAGCGGTTGATCACCAGATATCGGCACGGGTCGCCAAACAAACCTGGCCAGTCCTCCAACCGATCCTCATCAATGCACGCTACGTATTCACCGATCAGTTCCTGTACGCCCAGGCGGATGGCTTGTTCTTCCATCCCTAACGTCCCATCAACATGCGGTAGTGTTTCCAGAATCCACGGATTGAGGCCTCACTCGTTTTGAAAGGTTGTGAGTCCGCCTCATGCCCACCCATCATCACAATTCCTGCGCCGTCACTATTGTATCGCAGGGCGCGTTGAACGAATCCGCCGATAAAACCATCCTCCATCGCGATGTAACCTGCAGGGCCAATCAAATTGCCCTGACGCAAACGGCGTTCCGTCATCGCCTCGTCATCGGTATCAAAGCCTAGGTGAATCCATTCCAGTTCGGATTTATCGACGCCACGAGGGCGGACCACACGGATAGCGATGGTGTTACGAACCTGTTGCAGCACCATACCGGGGAAAACGACCAGAATTTGCACAGATATGCTATCGCCGTATTCATCCACAGATTCGACAATTGAGGAATCCTGCAATTGAAGATCACTTTCCGAGCGCATTTCTGCGTCTTTGTATTCGGTGCCTTCGGCGCCGTAATCATGTTTTGCAAAGGTGTAATGATTGCCGCCATCTGGGTTGATATAAACGCCGCCCGGCATAGTCAGCTTGTTAATTTTAAACGTCGTCAGAAATAAGTGCAGGATGGAGGCGTGATAGGTGTCCTTCACGTTTTCAATATATAGTTTCCAGTTGTTCGGCAGCACCTGCGTATTGCGGCCCAGCACATGCGGTGTACGGTTCATTACCCGCAATAGCCCCCGCGTTACGTCTGGTCCCAACCAGTCTTCTATATCGGGCACCTCGTCGCTGAAGGTGCCAAAGACCAAACCGCCTAACACGGCGACCCGCAATCGGCGCAACGTATGTTCATCCTTGCGGAATTCAGGTGGCATGCCGCCCTTGTTCTGGATTCCCTGTTCGAATGAAACGCCCGTCAGTTGTCCTTTCAAGTCATAAGTCCAACCGTGATACACGCAAGTGAATTTCTTCACATTTCCCTGGCGCTTCATACACAGAAGATTGCCGCGATGGACACAGCGATTAACGAATGCGTTGATATCCTCCGCTGTATCGCGCGCAACAATCACCGCGACTTCGCCCACGGTGGTTGAGACAAAGTCACCTGGCTTGTCGAGTTCTACTTCCAGGCAGAGATAATTCCACGTTGGCCCCTGGAACAGGCATGTCTGCTCGCGATCATATTGATCCTGGTCAGTGTAGACTTGGAACGGCACTTCGCTGATGCCATTTGACGGCCAGGAAACGCCGTGTTCAACGTCTAGTTCGAACTGAGACATTAGTATGTTTCCCTCTCGCGGTGATGTTTTTAGATTCCCATTACATGAACGCACGCGCACAATCACAGGAAAGAGCAGGATTGAACATATCCAAGTGGGAACGGCGGTGCAATAACCCTACCCACTGAAGTGTCTGTTTAGGCTGCGAAATTGGAAACTTGACATACATCATTAAAGCCAAACGAAGGATCAGTATTTCAACAGCTTGGGCGGTTATTGCACTGGTGATGCTCTTCGTGTCTTGGCGGCTGGTTTCGCTCACTGGAGTTGCCCCCATTTCACCGGACACACTGACGGGTTTACGACTGGGCTCTGATGAAGTCTCTCGGTGACCTCCATTTGAGCCCGCTGTGGGGATGGTTCTCGTTGTAATCCTCGAACCACCGGTGAAGCGCCGCCAGCACGCTATCGGCGTCCGGCAGCGGGTTGATGCGCGCATAATCGCGTTTGAAGGTTTTGACGAAGCTTTCCGCCATGCCATTGGATTGCGGACTGGCGACCGGGGTGAAGCAGGAGCGCAGGTTCAATCCAGTGGCGAACCGTCGTGTTTCCAAGGCGGTATAGCAACTGCCATTGTCTGACAGGAACTCGACGGTGTTAGGGGCTTGCAAGGCGTCGAAGCGTTGTTCGACGGCGTGGAGCATCAGATCGCGCACCATGGAGCCGCTGACGCCTTGATTGGCGACGGCGTCCCAGCCGATGATTTCGCGGTCAAAGGCGTCGATCAGAAAGACCACGCGGACGACTTCCGTGTTCCAGCAGGTAATCTCGAAAGCGTCCGAGCACCAACGCAAGTTTGATCGCATGACAATCACTTTGCCGTCATGCACGCGTCCGGGCCGGTTCGCCGTCCAGCGTTCCAGGAGCCAGCCCTGCAGGGCCATGATCCGATAAACCCGCTTGTGATTGACGCGACCAAGGCCCGCAAGAGCACGTTCCTTGTTGAGCACGCCGGTAATCCGTCGGTAGCCATAGGTGGGCCGCCGGTCCACGATTGCGCGAACCTGAGCAATGACCCCGGCGTCTTCCGACTCGCGATAGCGGTCCCGTGAACGGCTGACGCCACTTAAACGGTCAACCAGGTTGGAGCGTGATACCCCAAGCGCGCGGGCCACGGCCTTCACTGGCCACCGC
>JAESUN010000083.1 GCA_016763045.1 Opitutaceae bacterium
CATCTCACCAGATAATCGGTGATAACTAGTCGACGCCTCAAAGTTACTACCATCTGAATTGAACTGTAACTTTACTTCTTTAACTAGCTCTTCTACAGAAAAGCTCAACCATCCATCAACTTCTTTTGAACTTGGTAAATATGAGGCTACAAACAACAAACCAACGATGTTTGCTAAATAATGGTTACTCCTAAGGTGAGGGTACCATTCCAAGTTATTTCTGATGTGTTTTCCATGTTCATAAATACTCCTTTTAAAAACTTTCAAAAAATCCTCATCAAATTCGGCGCCATATGCACAGAACAAGTCATACGCTACCAACCAATTAGAAACTCGTATTCCTACATCCATAGTGCAACACCAATTCACCCCAAAACGCGGTGGGTTCGTTGCAATAAAATCCAAAACCTGATTACGAAATTCACGCAAATATTTTTTATTTTTACCCGTTATACCGTACTGAAACGCAAACTGCGTTAAATGATGCATTCGCGCCAGTTCCCAAGGCGCTTTTATATCGACTCCGGTCTTAGGGGAAATCTTAACTGCACGATACCAAGTCATTGCTCCCCATCGATGACCGGATTTAAAATCTCTCCGCCAATCAATGAGCTTATATTTTGAATCAAGCAAAGCCAGAATTTCTTTTGATTCAATATAATTAGTATTACTTACCATTTCTTTTAAATTTTGTACTACACCTACTTTTTCCGTAATAACAAAAAATTCATCTACATATTCTACGTGTGTCCAGCCTATCCCCAATAAATCAAAATCATGCTGCAAATATTTATTCGATGTATGAGCAATACTGTCTAATCTCGACTCCAAAAGATTAAGTGCTGGTTCCACCATGTAGTTCCTTAATGAACCACCTATGGTTAATGCCTCAAACGTAGAAAATATTTTATCTTTCTCTCGAAAAAACATCTCATATACTATACGTTTCGCCCCTAGCAGTATTTGTTGAGCCAACAAGCCAGCTTTCCTTCTTCTTTTCTTCTTCACTTAACTATTTGCTACCATTATAATTTTGCGTCAATTAATTTACTAAAATGTGCCCGTAAGGCTATACGACTAATAATAATAACTAACACAAATAAAAGCACTGCACTCCACACTTGCGCCCAAGCAACCCCT
The DNA here is from genome assembly GCA_016763045.1 of Opitutaceae bacterium. GTDB lineage: Bacteria > Verrucomicrobiota > Verrucomicrobiia > Opitutales > Opitutaceae > NORP342. The sequence goes on from JAESUN010000083.1 coordinate 1,141, forward strand.
AATGCCCCATGCTGTAGAAATAATGTGTATGAAAAGAAAAATCCAATAGGCGTACTAATCGCCACTACCATTAAGTTATAACGCATTAACCCTAGACCTACTAACGCAACACCTATTACTGCACACGATGAATAAATCACATATTTCAATAATAAAATACTTAAATAGCTAAGTACAATTACATAACTTTCACCATAGTAATAACTGATAGTTAACCACGCTAAAAAGTATATTAATAATGCTATTACAACACTTAAACCAGCCATTTTAAATTGCGTTTCAAGTATTTTTTGTCTGACCCAAGATTCATCAAAACCACGTTCACTAAAATAAGGTGTCGCTATTGCTTGTACTGTACCCGTCACCTGCATTGCACCTAAAACAAAGATGGTTGCCAACGAAAAGTACCCAATGGTAGACCTATCGGTTGAGAAATGATCTAGTATAAAAACATCCGTAGACATTCCTATTGCAGCTAAAATATTTGCCGTAAAACTAAAACTGGCTATATGCATATAATTACTAGGGAGGAGGTTGCTTGCATCAGCTCTAACAAACCCAAAACCTACTTGTTTAAGTATTGGATACAAACCTACTATATAAGCTAATATTGTTGATAAAATGAACCCTTCAAACCCCCACAGCCATGTTGATACTACAATTAGGCTAACTGATTGGACTCGCACTAAGGCTTGCGCCCGAGCCATTTCTTTAATTTTCTTTAATGCTTGTAAATACGTTGTAAATAAGCCTGTTATTGCCGCAAAAGGTATTCCAATAGAATAAACAAGCAACCAAAAGCCAATCTCTTTTGATGATGTAATAACATCAGTCAAAACTAGAAACCCTAATAGAGCTAGAGCAAGCAGTGTTGCAACCAACGTATTCAACGTTGACCTCTTTAAAATACCTTCCTTTTCGGCCTGCTGACGTTTTTCAGAGCAGAGCTTAAGAACAGCTGTGTTAAAACCAAACCCTGCAATCAGTATGAAAACTGATGCATAGGATTGTATGAGTTTTATTTGTCCAAATTCATTCGGAGTCAGAAACTTAGCGACTAAAAGTAAACTCCCAAACCCTAATGCTTGCGTTAAAAAGTTAACTGACAAAAGGTCAAAAAAACCTTTTTTATGCAAGTCGCTAAATATTTTCATCTTAGTGATTTATAAGAATAAAAAAGACTATTTAGCTTCTGCTAAGACAAATAGTGCCCCGCCAAAAACATATGTTGTCATTCTTTCACCAAATAACATCTTCACTAATGAAGCCCTCTTCGAGGGGTAAAAGTATGTGACATCAGATACTTTATAATCTAATACATCGAAAGATTCAGACACCGTATTCAAAGCGCTTTTAATTGTGTACCCACGCAAATGTCCATTGTGGTGCTTATAGCCAAATTGACGGTCTAGCGGGACCTTGCGACCCAATACTAGAAAGGCCAAATTGTGGCTGATAAGGCATCGTTCAATAGGCATTTTTAAAACAACATATTTACAAGACTTCGCCACTTCTGCCAAAAAAGAAGAATCATCAATTACATGTTCCGTGATATCAGACAAAATGATCATGTCGTATATTGAACTACTTTCACCATTCTTATCGCTGTCCTTACCAAACTCAGCATTTATAAATTCTATGTCAGAGTACAAGTGCTCACCAATTTTGCAAAACTCCTCACTTAACTCATAATTTCTTTTGTTTTTTGCTTTTACTAAACTTCCTAACGTATTGATTACAATACCTTCTGCACCACTAATTTCGCAAATATAATTTATTCTTTCATTTTTTAATTGCCGAAAAATTAAATTTGCCATGTTGACAGCTTTCCATTTTAAAGTCGCCTCTCTATCAGAATCCTCTAACTGCTTGATAGCCCAGTTATCATAAAACCTCTTCGTTTCTTCCTTATCATGCATCACTCAAGACCTCCTCTGCTTTCCCAAACATATCAACAATATCTCTATTTTTAAACAATAGGGCCTTTTTGTTCCTCTGGCATACATTGCTGGCTACAACTGGACAATTAAAATGAAGTGCTTCGTCAATACTTATTCCATATCCATCGTTTGATGTTGGCCTTATCATTAAATCTGATTGTTTAAAAATGGGCCATAGTTGCTTTTGACCTGTCATGAAATAAAAATTTTCCTGTATTCCAATAGCTTTGATTAACTCTTTTGTTTCCTCTAGATATTTTTCGTTTTTACTTTCATCCGCGAGAGCAAATAATAAACCCACATTAGGATGAGTATGTTTTATATATTCTATCAATTTCACACACATATCTAGCCCATACATATCCACACCATTATAAAAAATCAATTGAAATGCATTTGCTACAATTAATGGTTGATGAGACTCAATAAAACTTTTCGTCTCTTCAGTATATGTTTGCCATATTTCAGCCTCATCTTCCGCAGGTGGAGCCAAAAAGGCATTTTGGATAAGCATCTTTTGTGTTGGTACTTTTATTTTATTCGAGTCGTAATATTGCTCAATATGTTTCCCGACCAAAATTAATTGGTCGATTTTTTTAAGAATCAATATAAATAAGAACTTTTTAAACCCTCTAAGATCAGATACCCAACGACCGGAATGGTCTGTAAATTTAAGCTTAGTACTGTATGGCCTAACAAAAATAGCTATCATGCTTTTAATATCTGCCCCATGAAGGTGAATAACATCTATATTTTTAAAAAACATTAAAGTAAATATTGTCCAAAGCTTGTGAAATAGATTATGTTTTGAATAATCAACAACATCAACATCCCAACCCTCTTTACGTAATACCTTTGCATGCCTATATATATGAACACTAACCCCTCCTAATGGCGGGAATTGAGGGCCAATATGTACATATTTTTTTTTATCCATTTATTTCTTTATCCACTACAAATGCCATTTCCATGGCCTGTATTTGTTGCCATAAAGGTATCGGCCATTCACCTTTTTTTATTCCACTAGAAAATTCTTTTAACTCTTCAAACTGCCCCTTTTCTTGCTTTCTGCTTTTCAAACCTTTTGTATCAATCCCAACCATATCTAATTGTTGATAGTCAGTCATGGATAGCACATGCCCATCAACATATATTTCTAGTTGTTCTTTTGGGTGAGCTTTATTGCCTAATGCCGTATATGTCAATGTTGCTATTGAACCATCATCAAAACTCATAGTAGCCACAAAGTTATCAGTTGATGAATAATAGGAGCCTTTAGGGTTAATCGAGTGTGCCGATACTTTAATTACCCGGCTATTTGTTAAGTAGGTAAATAAGTCATAAATATGGCACGCTTCTCCTATATTTCGCCCAGCACCTTCACTGCCATGAACCCAATGATCTAGCGGAATATATCCCGCATTCATTCTATAATTGATAATCATAGGGTTTGTTCGACCTTCTACAACTTCCTTGATCCGTATTGCATATGGCGAAAATCGGCGGTTAAATCCTGTTAATAACAATGGTAACCCGGCGCCTGAATTGTTGTAAAACTTAACTATCTCATTTAACTCAACTGAGTTTATAGCCAGTGGTTTTTCAACCAAAACATGCTTTCCAGCCTTTAATGCCTGTAAAACCATTTTTGCATGTAGAGTGTGGCGTGTTGATATTAATACCGCTTCCACATCTTTATCATTCAATACTTGAAAGTAATCAGTTGTTGCATAATTAGCCTTAAATTGGTCCATCACAGCTTTTGCATTGGATCCAGAACGGCTTACTATTGATTGAATATGAAAATCATTTGACAGTGTTTTAATATTAGGCAAATGCATGCCCTTCGCAAATTCGCCGGCACCAATAATTGCTAATCTAATTTTATTTTTTGTCGTTCCAATTGTTCGTGGGTTAAGGACACATTTATTACGCTGCAATTTTTGTGAATATGACAAAAGAACCAACAATGGATTAAATGAAGCCCCTTTTAAATCAGCATATGCTTCGTGTGCTTGTTCTATTGGGTACGTTTTTGTAATTAAACTTTTTACATTCAATTTAGAATCAGCAATAAGGCGTAAATATTCACCCATATTCCTATTTTCTGTCCACCTTACATATGCAATTGGGTAGTCTAGTCCGTATTCTTCATAATCTCGGTCATAACGCCCGGGGCCATACGATGTTGAAATGAAGAAGTCTATTTCTTTTTGGTAGATGTCAGACCTATTAATATTTAGTCCCACATCACCAACCAGCACAACCCGTCCTTTCTTTCTACACATATTAAATGCTGTAGATATTACCTCGCTTGAAGAAGTTGCCGCTGTTACGATGACGCCATCAACCCCATACCCATCTGTTAATTTTGATACACGTTCATAATTATCACCAACATGTGGGCAAAGGCCTTTATCCATTCCAAGTGAAACGGCGAGATCAATTCGCTCTTGGTCAAGGTCCATGCCTATAACTCGACAACCATTAGCTTTAAGCAATTGAGTCACAAGTTGCCCCAACACGCCTAAACCAATAACAACAAAAACTTCTCCAATCGTAGGCTGCGCACGCCTAACTCCTTGTAACGCAATTGAACCAAGTGTAACTGTGCTTGCCACTTTATCATCAAGTTTAACCGGAATTCGAACTACCAAATTTTTTGGCACACATATAATCTCTGCATGATACGCGCACTGTGCACCTGCGCATGCAACTCGGTCTCCTATTTGTATACCCTTAATGCCATCCCCAACTTCAATCACAACACCTGCAGCTGAATACCCTGCAGGACTACCAGATGCTAAGTTTCCACTTATTTTAGAGTATGTCCTGCCTAATCCATTTGAAGATATTTGATGAAAAATCTTTTTAACATTTTGAGGCTGCCTTATTGCTTGCTGCCACAAAGGAACGCCACCGGCTTTGACACTATTGAGTTCAGTGCCTGTTGAAATACACGAGTACTTAACTTGTACTAGTACGTTGTTAGGCATTACTTGTGGCTCAGGGACTTGTTCAACGACTACCTTTCCTCTAACGATTAAAACCTGCTTCATATACAAAACCTAATTAATAATTATTTGTGACATTTATTTGTATGCCTAAGCTAAAAACCTATTCAGAAAACCACTAATCAAGTACTTTCATTTGGTTTTCAAAACCCAATCATTCAATTATAGGACAGCTTCAATAAAGCGTCAGCCAATCTGCTGAATTAAACTATACTTGCCTCATTCTTGTGTTTTATTAAATGGATTTAAATTTAGTTTATGAAAAAGATTGTTCCCGTTATCCTTTCAGGCGGCTCTGGCACACGTTTGTGGCCATTGTCTCGCAAATCTCGTCCGAAGCAATTCCTTGCCATTGCATCAGATAATACGATGTTTCAAGACACGGTATTGAGGTTAGACTCACCTATTGTGTCTGAAAACCCTATGGTTATCTGCAGTGATGATCACCGCTTTATGGTGGCTGAGCAATTACGAGAGTTAAACATGACGCCC
>JAESUN010000084.1 GCA_016763045.1 Opitutaceae bacterium
TCAGACGATCCATAATAAACGCTGCCCTGGCCATATAACCGGTGGATTCCAGCAAACCAATAAAGAAGAAAAGGATCAGAATCTGCGGCAGAAAAATCAGAACCCCGCCAACCCCTGCAATGATCCCATCCGTCACCAGACCTTGCAGATCACCCGCAGGCATCACTCCCTTCACCCAACCGGCAAACGAAGAAACCAATCCATCGATCAAATCCATCGGATAGTTCGCCAGGGTAAAAATAGACATGAAAAGAGCGGACATGATCCCACCCAGGATCAACCAACCAAAAATCGGATGCAACGTCACGGCATCGATCCGATCCGACATACTCAGATGATCCAACTGCTGCCGATCCACAACCTCCTGACAGATCTCAGTGATATTATCATAACGGGCCGCAACAATAGCCCCTCTCCAATCATAGGCATCTCTCTTCCAGCCAAATTCCCACGTAAGCACTGCCTCCATCGCCTCAGGCACCGTATGGCCTGAACCCTGTAGCCGCACCGATTCCTGCTCGGTTAGCAATAACAACGACTCCGCACGGGAAACCCGTTCGGAATGACGCCCTCCTGCAAGAAGTTTAGCCGAAATATCGCCCAATGCTTCCTCCACTTTCTCAGGCAAAACCCATTCATGCGAGGGACAAGGAATATCCGACCGGCTCATTGCCAGGCGCAATTCCAGCAAACCCTTACCCGAATTCGCTTCACACGGGATAACGGGAATACCCAGCTTTTTTTCCAAACCAGCGACATCAATCGTCAGCCCGGACTGAGCCGCGATATCCATCATGTTCAAAACTAAAATTGTCGGTAGTCCTAAATCAAATACCTGATGAACCAAATAGAGGTTTCGCTCCAGATTACTGGCATCGACGATACAGACCACCCGCCCTGGACGCGGCGTATCGACACGGCGCCCATACAACACATCTCGCAAAATAGCTTCATCCGGCGAACGCGCTGCCAAGCTGTAAGATCCCGGTAGATCAATAATTTTCAACGGCTTCCCATGCTGAGAGAAAAACTCCCCAATCTTCTTCTCCACCGTTACGCCTGGGTAGTTTCCGACCTTCTGCCGAAGTCCCGTTAAATGATTAAAAATGGTGGTTTTTCCGCAATTCGGATTTCCCACAAATGCATAAACCGAAGATTGTATTTCTTCGTAACCCAAAGGGTCGTGCCCTTTTTGAGGTGAAAGTGTGTCCATCTTTTTTAAAACGCTCAATCGACGCTGATCAAAACTTGCTCTGCCTCTGAAGAACGTAAGGAAAGATGATAGCCTCGCACCCTAATTTCCAAAGGATCGCCAAAAGGGGCCACCCTGATTAATTCAATCTTTGTTCCCGGCAAAATCCCCATCTCGCGCAATTGCAAAGCACCACGCCCCCCCTCAAAAATTTCTTCGACAACACCCTTACCTCCAACCGGAAGTTCTGATAATTTACATTTCGTTCTCATCCGAAAAAAAGCGTTTCTTCAATCCACCTGCCGGAGCCTCTCCACCCGGATTTTTTTGCCTAAAGCCTCATTTAAGGCGATCTTTGTTCCACAGACCTTGCACATCATCATACGTTCCCCGGAAATTCGCTTAATGATCGCTGATTCACAAAAACCCATTTCCCGTAAACGCTGGCAATCCTCATGAGGCCCCTCCAGCCCCGCAATCCGACCCTCTTCACCCAGAGGAAGATCCTTCAAGAGGATGTCTTTGGCGGGGATTTCGTCTGTGGAGCCGGATGTCATTTCGAGCAATTTCAATGGAGTTGAGACTGACTTTCAATAAGAATATACATCCATTTCCATTTATTTCACTACAATTTCACGCGCTTCTGAGATCGACAATATTTCCCTTCCTGCTTAAATCCAGACAGCATATGCCACCCGAAGAATGAGAGATGCCTTAAAATGAATCCATTGCTGAAGCTCCTTCGCTGGTTCACCATCCTCTCTCTGGATGCAGCGTCCGTTGCACTCGTTTGGCAACTTGCCTTTGCCCGCACTTTTCAGCTTTCCCTCGGTTGGCACCATTCCGTCATCCTCGTGCTCGCAGTATGGCTCGCCTACGCCGCAGACCGCTGGTTCGACGGCTGGAGACTGGAAAAAGACAACCCTCAGAGTGAACGACATCGCTTCTATCGCTCAAACAGACGCTTACTCCCCTTCATCTGGATTCCCCTCTTTGCGACCAGCATCTTCCTCTCGATCCACAGGCTCTCCGCCACAGAACTGCGCAGCGGCCTCTATCTTCTCTCTGCCACTCTCCTTTATTTCGGGCTCATCCATCTCATCCAAATCAAGGAGCATAAAGGTCTGCCCAAAGAAATAGGTACGGGGCTACTTTTCGCCGCAGGGGTTGGCCTCTTCCTTTTTCCCGGCAGCATCGACCCTCTTTTACCTCTCTACCTCTGCCTCTTTGGCCTTCTCTGCTTCGTCAACTGCGCCTTCATTGGTATCTGGGAAGAAGATAACGACAAAGAGCAACGCCAAGCCTCACTCGCCCGTCATCATCCATCGATCATCCACTGGATCCCGGCCATAGCCCCCTTTCTCTCCCTCCTATCCCTACTCCCATTACTCTGGGATTCAGCCTATACTCTCTGGCCTCTAGCGGCCTCCTTTTCAGCCAGCTTCCTTCTCCTCGACCTCTTGCATCGGACCCATCGTAATATTCCAGTCAAAATCATCCGCCCCCTGGCCGATCTCGTCCTATTGAGCCCCCTCATTCTTTTGCTTTTTCTGTGACCCGCCCTCTCAAAACATTTGGACGCTTAACCCGGCTCTATCAACTGCTCGAAGTTCTCGCCTTCGGTAACAGCCTAGCCAAAGCCCGCTTCGCCTTTCTACCAGACCTCAGCCACTGCCGAAAAATTCTCATCTTAGGAGAAGGTGACGGACGCTTCCTCCTGCAACTCCACAAACAAAACCCAACTGCCACCATTGAGTGCATCGATCTGAGCGCAAAGATGCTAGCCAAAGCCAAAGAACGACTGCACACCCACGGCAATCCAGAGACCCTCGCAAACCTACATTTCCGTCAGGCCGACATTCGCGATATCATCCTACCTGAGAACACCTACGACGCTATCATTACCCTCTTTTTTCTCGATTGCTTCAATCAAGATTCATCCGAAAAAATTATTTCAAAAATGGCCCCAAGCCTGCAATCCGGCGGGCATTGGTATTGGGCCGATTTTCGCCAACCAGCTAAAGGATGGCGAGCCTTCCGCGCCCGCATCTGGCTCGCCATGCTCTATCAATTCTTCCGCTGGCAAACCAATATCGAGGCGACTCATATCGTACCTACCGAAAGCATCCTCAAGCAAAACAAACTCATCCTCTTAAAATCCATCAACCGTCAAGCGGGCCTGATCCGCACCACACTCTTTCAGAAAGAGTCTAAGAAGTTATCTAGACCGGATTAACAGAATCGACAAGATCGCTTATCACATTACTTAACTTCGAATTTTCTAGTCTTCATACCATCTCATAAAAATCCTGTTAATCTGCGGATAAAAAATCTCACAATGGCTTAAAAATGTATTGGTAGACAGAGGATCGCCAACCGGGTTCTGAGAAAGCAGCACCTCGTGTCATAGTGATTTCGATATCTAGAGTCTCTCTATTTTCCAGGATTTGAAAATTTGAGAAGTTAAGAGAATCCGGTTCACCCTCAGCCCACTGGTCAATCACATCCAGGCTGTCTCGCTCAAGACCCATTGTCTCTTCATTTATCTCTCCAATCAAAAGTGGATTCCTCGGAAGATTACCCTCAGGGGGTTCGTCACAGATATTTCCAATCCAATACAGTTTTCCGTTTTTCGTAGAACGAATAAAACGATGAAAGCTCGAGGGTGAATAGAATCGATTCCCATTCGTGTATCGAAATTCTTCTATCGGCGCAATTGTTCGCCCATCATCCTCACTCCAAGTCATCCATTTTCGACCAGCCGTCACTGCGGTATTACTGCCACGACAAACAATGAGAATGCGGCCATCTTTCAACACAGCTGCGTCCGGTTCGAGCAACCCGCGCGATGAAATCTCTGGGCTAATATAAAGCTGATAGGAAGGTGTCCACAATCCGTCAACGTTTCGTCGCATCAGAACCACTCCGCCCTTTGTCAGCCCATAATCCGTGCCCTGTTGATAACAAACCATGGGATAAAAGGCTCTGCCTTCTTCTCCAAAACAAATACTCTGGCCTCGATACGCTCTGTTCGTCTTGGCAAAGCTCTCATCAAACGGTGTATCACTGCAAAACTCTGGACCTTCCTCATAACGTAGACACTGAGAGTCACCATTATCCTCGCTCACAAAAACATGATCATGAAACGGATGCTCACCTGTCTCCCAATCAAAGGTATACAGCTCGTTCCCCGGCCAGATACGCTTCATCATAAACCGATAAAGACGACCCGTTGATGAATCAAACATTGGATTGCCGGGATAGGTAACAATGCCTCCCTCTTTTCTTTGTACCGTAACCCCCTCCAGAATCTCCTCCTCCAACCAAGAACGTCCATTATCTATCGACCGACGCACTCGAAAATTCCGGTAATCATCCGAAGCCGTGCTAGTCTTTAAGATCTCTTCCCTCTCTAATTTACTACCCGTATAGCCAACACTGGCGATCAAAACCGCTTCACCCTCCTTTTCTGCCTCAATGTAGCATTTTTGTTCGATCATAATTGTGAAAAAAATTCAGACAGAAGTAACAAGATCACCAAGAGTGTTAATTACAGGTAACATAGATTATATTTATTCGTCACGGCTAATTGATTCAGGACTTAAAATCTTATTTAGTTACATTACTTAACTTCAAATTATCTAGCTTTCATACCTTTTCCCAAAAACCATGCAAATTAAAGTCAGACTTTAGAAACGATTCCATACCCACGGAATAGTCCTATCCCGCCTATTCTACGCAAAAAGACCGGGCAATTTATGATCGCCCGGTCTTTTCTTTGAAAGTTGAAGTAGTAGTTACATCTTCCGATAGATGTAGCTGAAAATTTGAGCCGACTTGCTTTCGTTTCCAGTTAACCCAACTCGAATGCGGACATTCGTGAACGCCTCGTATCGTTTGAGTTTGATGGCAACCTTCTGATCTCCAGCTCCGCGAAAGATCAGTGTCGAAAGCATGGGACTACTGACTTTTTCATCGACTAAAGTATAGTCCAGCCCGGGCATGCTATTCTTAATACCCTGCTCTATCGTTTTAATATCCAGATCCAAGTGAACATCCCAGTTACCTGTGAAAACATTGTATTTGGCTTGCTGGATGAGTTTCAGCGTATCCTCTTCGCTGTTAGCTGCACTCGCCACTAGCGACACGCTAATAGAAACGAACAAAGCCAGAAACACTCGATTGAAACAATTCAAGTTTATCATGTTCTTAAAACTACGAGACGCGATTTGCTTGTCAACCTCTCCAAACAGATAAGGAGTCTAGAGGATTCACCCCATGCACTGGGCTTAATCAGCGATCAAAAAAGCCTTCATTCCCTCTCAACTCTTGCTCTGCTTTTTTCGAAAAATCTACGTTGCGTCTCCTGGATTTCTTCTTTCCTGGCCTGCTGCCACTCGAAGATAGAACGCACTGCGGGTTGCGGTCGGTTAATGTTACCGGATTTCAAAATACGATTGTCCCATTCGATCTCCGGCCGAATCTCTCCTTTAACCAACTGATCGACCGGACCGTAGAAGCGATTATTTATTAATTCGATTCCTGTGCAATCAGCTGATCCCAAATAAATAGCAGCGGGATAAGGCTCCATTAAAACAAAAGTATTTCCTTCAATGATATGATCAAAGCTCGCGGCCTTTGCCAAGATGGCGGGCCCACGACCCACGATGAATCGGTTGTATAGGATGAGCCAGTTCTCATTCATCCCTCCCATCCATAATCCAACCTTCGAAGAGGTTATGTTGCAGTTATAGATCACGTTTCGCGGACCGTTGGGACCATGTCCAGTATCTTCCGGCCCCGAAGCCCACATACCGTTCCCATAGGAACCCCCATCCTGAGAAGACTCTACAATCACTTCCTCATACAGATTTTCATTGGTCCACCCGGCATGCCACTGCGCATCGCTATTATGGAAAGTACTTTTGCGGATAACGTTACCAGACGATGCCCATTGGTAAACGGGCGCATGTCGCATGTCATAAGCCGTCACGTTCTCCATCAGACAATCGTATGAGTGCTCCCAACCAATATAGCCAGCAGCTCCAAAGTTGTACCACACCCGATCAAAAACGGAGTCCCTCACCTCGCACCGTTTGGAAAAGGGCATGTAGAGTGATTTAAAACCACCTTTCACCACATGAACGCCTTTCACCCAACATTCCCAGCCATACTCCATCAAAATGCCGTGAATGTAGGCCTTTTCAGCTTGTTCCAGTGTTAGGTCTTCCACTCCACATCCATACAGCGGACGAATTTTCTGCACATAAGACCCATCAACAACAGGAAACTCTATTCTCAATGCTTCCTGAAAAAAGACCCAATCTCCTTCCACGGAATCGATTTCGTAATGGTTCGATCGATAATCCCCTCCGCGATGATCATTCCGTAGCAATGCATTCCATTCATCCGTAGTTGGCCCTACAATACGAATTTTATCTCCAGCGCGAAGGTCATGACCCGACTGAAGATGCAGACCCATATCACCGCGCTTCCCGTCCTCAGCCAGTAAAGCCCGACTCTCTACACCACCGATCAATCTATTTCCTCGAAAAGAA
>JAESUN010000085.1 GCA_016763045.1 Opitutaceae bacterium
CATATGCACGGCAATATCCATAATTAAGCCACCACGTAATTTCTTTTGAACAAACCACTTGGCACCTTTTGACCGTCCCTTATCCGGCGACTCAGCATGTGCACGCAAACAACGGCAATGCATAACCTCTCCAATAACCCCAGCATCAATCAGCTCTTTTACCTTACAGTACACGGGAGTAAAACGAAGGGTTTGGTTAACTTGCAAAATTCGTTTCCGTTTGCCCGCTTCCCGAATCATGGCTTTCGCTTCAGCTAGGCTAACCGCTATCGGCTTTTCCACCAAAAGATGAACGCCTGCCTTTAATGCCTGCATACTTATGGGAAAATGAGACGTATTGGGAGTGCTTACAATAACAGCATCCACATCGCTGGCCAATAAATCATCAACCGTCTTATAAACGACTGCTTCTAAACCAAGATCCTTATTGAACTTTCTGGCTTTGCTTTGTTTTGAATCAACCAAACCTGCGATGACAGCCTTACCCTTTAAATCGATTAATGCCGGTGCATGTAACACCCGAGCAATCTTACCACAGCCAATAATGCCTACTTTCACTTTCTTTGCCATAGCCCTCCCTTTTACCCTCTCAATAACAATTGTCACGGACAATTAAACCTAGCCCAGAAATCAACATATCTTGTTAATCCTGTCTAAAAGAAACTCACGCCCGCTTCGCTCAAGTCCAGAAAATCATCGGCCCCTCTTCTGTTGACAGGGTTTTCTCCCAAAAGCACTGTCTCTCCTTAAGCAAGGAAGATTGAATGATTATCGTATTTGATGTTGATGGAACGTTGGTTGATGGAAACCAACAAGATGGGAACTGTTTTGCTCGAGCGATTCGAGAAGTAACTCGTATTCCCTTCCAAGATTCCGATTGGACTAAATTTTCGGAAATCACAGCAAAGGCAGTCGTCCATCAGATCCACCCTCATCTTTCTCCAGAAGAACTCGAAACAATCGAAGAAAAGGTAGCTGAGAATTTTCATCAATGCCTGATCAAGACGCATGAACGAAACGATCAATCTTTTATCCCTATTCAAGGTGCCATAGAGCTTCTACAGACATTGCTTGATCATGAGGATTTTTCTGTAGCGATAGCCGCGGGAGACTGGTTTAAAACCATCCACTTCAAGTTATCCGCAGCCGGGTTCAGTGTTTCTGATATTCCAATGGCGACTTCTTCTGATCGCTACAGCCGGGCAGAGATCATACGCCTCGCTGTTGAGCGGGCTGATCGAACTATCGACGAAGCTATCTATGTCGGTGATGGTACCTGTGATCTTCGAGCGACCCAAAGCCTGGGCATCCCCTTCATCGGAGTGGGTCATAATATTCACCGGCTGGAAGCTGCTGGAGCGACTCATCTCATTCCCCACTTTGGTGGTTCTAATTTTTTCGATATTTTAAATCAGATCCGATTGAAGGAATGACCCTCCAGTTAATCTGAGTCGATTCACTAAAGCTTTTTTGGAGAAAACCCAAAAAAGATAGGTGCTTGATTCTTGAGGATCACAGAAGAAAGAAAAATCGATTTGTTCGACTCTTCTCCAATAGTTAAAAGATCCTGTTGATCCGTTAATCAGTCTATCCCTGGATACTGACAGGACTGTCTATAAAACAAAACTGCAGAAGCAGATAGACCTGTCCGCTACACAAAGAAGGCAACCTGCGAAAAAAGCAGGTATCCAGAAAGTCCATGAGCCGCTTTTCTAACCAAATTTATGATGTATACTGATGGTAGATTAACCAAAAGAGAACATTATGAAGAAAATAACCAATGCAAAAATCGTATGCGTACTATACGATGACCCAGTTGATGGCTATCCCACGAATTATGCGCGAAACGATATTCCTAAGTTAGATACTTACCCCGACGGACAAACGTTGCCATCTCCACAGGCGATTGATCATACTCCCGGCGCACTTCTCGGCAGCGTTTCTGGTGAACTAGGTCTACGTAAGTTCCTGGAAGAGCGTGGCCATACTCTTGTCGTAACCTCCGATAAAGATGGCCCGGAATCTGTTTTTGAAAGAGAACTCGTTGATGCAGATGCAGTGATCTCTCAACCCTTTTGGCCTGCGTATCTGACAACAGAGCGGATAGCAAAAGCCAAAAAACTTCAGTTGGCAATCACCGCTGGGATCGGATCGGATCATGTTGATTTACAAGCGGCAATTGACCATAATATTGCTGTTTGCGAGATTACTTATAGTAATAGCATCAGTGTGTCGGAGCATATCTGCATGATGATATTGTCTCTCGTTCGCAACTATATCCCGTCGTACAACTGGGTGATCAAAGGCGGATGGAACATAGCTGACTGTGTTTCAAGGTCGTATGATATCGAAGGGATGAACATTGGGACGGTTGCCGCAGGTCGTATCGGATGTGCAGTCCTCAAAAGAATGAAACCTTTTGATGTGAAGCTTCACTATACTGACAGGCACCGACTTCCAGTTGAAATTGAAAAGGAACTCAATGTGACCTTCCATGAAAGCGTTGAATCCATGATCAAGGTATGTGATGTAGTGACAATCAACTGCCCACTTCATCCTGAGACGGAGCATATGTTTGACGAGGAAATGATCAGCAAAATGAAACACGGGGCCTACCTCGTAAATACAGCTCGAGGAAAGATTTGTGACCGCGATGCTATCGTAAGGGCCTTGAAGAGCGGTCATTTGGCTGGCTATGCGGGCGATGTCTGGTTTCCGCAACCGGCACCTAATGATCATCCTTGGAGAACCATGCCCCACCACGCAATGACACCACACACTTCAGGCACTTCTTTGTCGGCACAGTCAAGATATGCCGCAGGTAGCAGAGAAATACTGGAATGCTGGCTCGATGGTAAGCCGATTCGGAATGAATACCTCATTGTTGATGGAGGGAAGCTTGCCGGCGCAGGGGCACACTCCTATAGTGAAGGGAACGTTACCGGCGGCTCGAAAGAAGCTGAGGAATTCAAGACGGTCCACTAAGAAGCTAACAATTCGCTGGTCTAAACGCCACTGACGCTTTAGACAAAGAAGACAGCCTGCTTAAAAAAACAGACTGCCTTCGGTTTCAGGTTTGGCTGATTGTGACAGCAAAATTATTTCATTAAGTCTCTCCCAGTCCCGCTGCACGCAATGTTGCTTCCTCCGGGCCACGCCTCGAGCAACAATCAGCGAGTTTTCCGTCGATCACCACTGCTGGAACCGATCGAATTCCGAGGGCTTTCGCCCGCGTTGAAACAATCGGATCACTCATCGGTAATACGCTGATCTCACAAGAAGGACCGGCGACACGATTCACTAGTTGAACCGTTTCTTCGCACACAGGGCATCCAGCACTAAAAACCTCTATCTTCCGTTTGATTTCCATCATAATACTCCTTTCATTCATTAGTGCCTTCTGTTTCACCGGTTTCCAGACCTGCTTCACGCGAGGCACAAGCAGCACAGGTTTCTTTAGTAGACCCGATCTGTTTTTTCGGCCATGCATTCCAAAGAGATGCACCGATTAAGGTTATCAATCCTCCATACATGGCTGTGCTAGATTCAGAGACAAATTTGCCCACAAAAACCACCGTGACCGCAATGAGCCCTAGAACAAAAGGCCCGTATCCTCTGCGCCCTTTCGCACGATAAGCCATAGAGGCAACAGCAACGGCTAGAAAAAACCCTGTTAGAGGAAGAAGATAACTCGTCTCTAATAAAAATCCTAGACCTAAAACACTCAGCAGTCCTGCATAAGCGGGCCAACAAGCAGGGCAAAACCCAACCGGGAGCAACGATGCTCCTATTCCAGGTAAAACAGCAAAAGAAGTCCGCCACCCACTTCTCTTATCCTCGACCACCGTTGAAGGTTTTCCCTCCCCGTAATGCCGTAATGCTGAAACAATCATTTCCACAGATGGAGCACCTTGCATTTTCCCATCCGATCCAGAGTAAAGCCGACAGGAGGACATACCCAAAGAGGGATCTTCGTTCGCCACATCCTTCCCTTCTACCAAAATAGTCGGAGAGCCGTATGATCGAACCCGCGACGGACTGGAAGAATCTCCACCGTCCCATTCAGCCCATTTGGCAAATAATCCTACCTTAGAAAAAGCAGCTAACAGATGAGTGCGTGCCTGCTCCACATTCGGACAATCCAGCTCATAGATTAATTCAACGACCTTCATCATCCTCCTCTGCTTCCAGTGATTCAATGATCGGGCATTCACTCATCGAACGGACGTCTCCACAAGTTTGAATCAGTTGCTCGAGGGAAGCGTTCATCTCTGTCAATGCCGCGATCTTCGATTCAATTTCACTCATCTTTGTTTTTGCCCTAAGGCGAATATCCTTACAGGTCGCACCCGGTTCAATCCGAAGCTCTAGAAGTTCCATTATCTCCTTAAGCGTAAACCCAAGAGCTTTGGCCTTTTTGATGAAGCGAAGACGTGAGATCGTTTCCCTAGGATACTGTCGATAGCCAGACTCAAGACGTGGGGGTTCTTCGATCAGGCCTTTGCCCTCGTAGAAACGAATAGTCTCAATACCAACACCTGTTTCCAGTGCGATTTTACCAATTGTGAATGACTCTGTTTTACATGATTTCATCCTAGGATCTAATTCGAACGATACTATACACCCCGTACTATACTATAGAGTCTAGAGGTTTTTCGTTTTTTTTTGATCTTCGCAAAAAATAGTCAATTATCC
>JAESUN010000086.1 GCA_016763045.1 Opitutaceae bacterium
CTCCATCATCATCATTGTCTTCCTGCCTCTTTTCACCCTTCAGGGTGTGGAAGGCATCACCTTTCGTCCACTTGCCTACGCCGTAGCCCTGGCCATGCTAGGTTCTCTCATTTTTGCCTTATTCGCTGGCCCTGTCTTAGCGGATTTGTTCATGAGAGCTCCGAAAAAAACCTCGAAAGAAATCAAAGAACACATCGTCGTCAGACTTCTACTGATTCCCTATCGCCCTGTCATTCGATTTTTTGTCCATTTCCGTTCGGCAGCCGTCGCCATAGCGATCTCACTACTGGTAATGGGAGCCTTCATCTTTCCAAAACTCGGGTCGGAATTTGTGCCCAGACTCAATGAAGGGGATTTACTCATCCGAGCTACGATGGCTCCTTCTATTTCACTGGAGATGGCTCGCGACAGCATGCTCGTATTCGAGCGTAAACTACTTAGAGAATTTCCGGAAGTCACTGAGGTTGTCACACGTGTTGGACGTGGTGAAATCGGTGCCCATGCCGACCCCGTCAACAACGCAGAAGTATTCGTTTCCCTTAAACCGAAGAGTGACTGGACCAGTGCTCACTCACTTGACGAACTCTACGAAAAAATGGGTGAAACCTTTGAGGACTTTCCCGGAGCACAATTCAATTTCACCCAACCCATCGCCGCTGCAATCGACGAACTCCTAACAGGGACCAAAGCAGAATTGGCAGCCAAACTCTTCGGAGATGATCTCGAAATACTCGAAGCAAAAGCCGCCGAAATAGAGCAGATCCTCCGAAGCATCGAGGGAGCGACTGACGTGCAAAAGGACCAAAGTTCCGGCACCCCACAATTACTTATCTCGATCAACCGCGATGCCATCGCTCGCTACGGCATTAATGTCGCAGATGTGCAGGAAATCATTAGTACCGCCGTTGGCGGTTCCCAGGCCGGACAAATTTTCGAAGGCGTCCGTCGCTTCGACATTTTTCTCCGTTTCGCAGAAGAAGATCGTAACAGCGCGGATGCGATTCGCCATATACTGGTCGAAGCACCTTCCGGTGCCAAGATCCCTCTCGACGAGCTCGTAACGATAGAGGAAATCGTCGGCGCACGTCAAATCACCCGAGAGCTAAACCAACGTTTTATCACTATCCAATGCAATGTACGTGGACGCGACATCGGAAGCTTTGTCGCCGAAGCCGAAGAACGCATTGCCGAACAAATCGACTTACCTCCGGGATACCTCGTCCGCTGGGGCGGCCAATTCGAGCTTCAACAAGCCGCCAACAAGCGCCTAGCGGTCATCATCCCTATCACACTCGCTCTCGTATTCCTTCTCCTTTACAGCAGCTTCAATTCACTGAGAAACGCCCTACTCATCATCCTCAACATACCTCTCGCTCTGGTCGGAGGTGTCGTCGCACTCTATCTGGCAGGTGAAAATCTTTCCGTGCCGGCATCCGTCGGCTTCATAGCTCTCTTTGGCATCGCTCTAGGAAATGGACTCGTGCTGGTCACCTATCTCAATCAACTCGTGCAAAAAGGAATGAAGATCGACGAAGCATCGATCCATGCTGCCTGTCTAAGGCTAAAACCGGTGCTCATGACAGCGATCACAACAGCGCTCGGTCTCCTACCCCTACTCCTTTCCTCCGGAACCGGAAGCGAGGTCCAACGTCCACTCGCCCTTGTCGTCACCGGCGGACTCATCAGCTCTACCTTACTCACACTTTTGGTTCTGCCCGCTATCTACAAATGGTTCGTGAGTAATCCCCAAAAAGAACCTTGACCAAGCCCATATAGTTATGGCGATATTTTGTCCCAAGCAGCGTTGGGAGTCCCTACTCAAAACTACCCGTAATCGAAGTAAGATTCATGCCCCAGAATCAGCAACTACTATACCTTTTCACAGGTAATTCGTCACCCGAATCCAACATCGTCGCTTGGTCGCTTTACGACGGCGTGACAGGCAAACCACAAAAAGGTTGCCAGGAAGCGGGTACCGAGCCGCCTTACGAAAGTGTTCTCGCGGCCATGCACGACGGCTGGCGCACGATACAAGTGCCTGTACTCGAACCGGCCCGGCCCGGTCAGGAGTTCGACCTTGACTACCTCAAGTTTCAATTCGTGCTCGAAAAATGGGAGACCTGCGATGAGTCCTAAAAAAAATCTCTTAACGACCAAAGAAATGGCACAGTTCGCCAACCAAGGGTTCTTGCGTTTCGACGAACTCATTCCACGCGACCTCTGTGATCGCCTTTCCAAAGATATCGATAGCGGCAAAATCGACGGTCGAGCGCCAGCAGGCACCCCGTTTAACGAAGTGTGGCAAGGCCAGCCCATTCGCGAAGTATTCGACCATCCCCGTGTCTGCGGTATCATCGAAAGTCTGGTCGGCCCCAATCCGCGCTATGACCACCACTACCCGCATATCACCCAAAAAGGCGGGAAGCATCAGTTCATTCATGCCGACGCCGAATTTGACCCCCGTGTGGGCGCGTTTGATATTCAATTTTCCTTTTTCCCGCAAGACGTCACGCCAGACATGGGCGGCACACTCTTTGTCCCTGGCAGCCACTTTCACCGTGTGCATGAAAGCCAGGTCGGGATCTATCAGAATATCGTAGGCATGCAGCAGTTTTCAGGTAAAGCAGGTACCATCCTTGTATGGCATACCAACCTCTGGCATTCGGGTAGGCGTAATGATTCAGACAACACCCGTTACATGTTCAAGCTACGTTTGAACCCCATGGTCAAACAACAACTCCTTTGGAACACCGACGACCTACACGACGCCGACAGCCTTTCTCCTCTGAAAGGGCATCAACCGTGGCACGGCCAACAACATCGCGTCTTTCTTATGAACGTCGCTCGCTTCTGGCAATACCTGAGCAACGACCCATCGTTCGACCCGGAGTTCTGGTGGTCACGTATCGAAAACGAGCCGAAAGCAACAGCCACATAACAGACAAGATTTAGCAGCAAGGTCACTAGGCCTTACGGATTATACCAGCCTGCTCGCCGTTGTCGCACCCTTCACGGGGTGCGTGGATCGAAAACTCACTCACCGAAGCTCGGTGACACCTTCGGCAACTACGCCATCCTCATTGGTATACGAACGAGAAAAGATCGATCCAAGGACATCTTCAAATTCTTCTTTTTCCGGGAAAAGATCCCTCAAAGCCTGCAGCTCAGGAGGTATTTCAGCGTTTTTCTCTGTAAAGAGACTCTGTTGAAAAAAGTCTAAAACAGAGATCATATTTTCGATCTGTTTGTCGCCATAAGCATAACTGAAAGCGATCCCTTCTTCTGGGGTCGATCGAGCCATAAATTCCCTGAACTGAGTTCCATTGATCAGTGCATCTTCAGCTTCTGGAGAGTTTTTTAACAACGAGAATGCTTTACTGGCCGCACCCGATCCTTGTCCAAAAACCAACTTCCCCAAACCATAGGCAAAGACAGTTTCTGCTCCGCCCGCGGAAAGGCGAATACCATGAAAGCCTTGTTCTTCAAAAACTTCTACTCCAGACATCGGGTTTGCCGCAAATTGAGAGGCAAATGAAATCGCTCTGGCTAAAATTTCCGGCTGATCAAAGTCGATGACCATCGCAATTGACTGCTGTGGAGCTGGTACCTTTATTTCATCGACTCCAACCCATTCTCTTATTTCCACGATTTCCATGGGGTACTCAAGCATATGCAAACGGTTACCAAAACTTGAAAAAATTGTCTCTATATCGGTCTGTAAAACTTGCTGAATCTGTGTATTAAAAAACTTCAGTTGTTGTTCGAGCATACCAGGCTCCAGATAAGCTCCTGCTTCTTCGATTACAATCTCGTACAAGGATTGAAAATCCATCGCAGCAGTGGAGTAAACATTCAAATCAGCCGGCACCCATAGAGGTGGTTGAAAATCAAATGCCTCCTGATCTACCAGCGAAAAAAGGCCTTTACGTTCAACCGGTGCCCCAAGAAACAGAGTCGAATACACGGTCTTGTCTTCGTAAGAAGACCAAGCTGCAAATTTAGTGAGTTGGTCCAATCCCAATTGATGAATCAAGTCTTCCTTGTCTTTCAGGAAATGAGGTAACATTTTTTGAAAATCACCCAAAACCTCCAAGTAAAGATGCCCTTCTGGACGAAGTTCAACAATTTCATCCTCACTCAAAAAAGCTTCTAAAAAGCCTCCTTCATTTCCACGTTGAGCCTCAATGAAAGAACCAAGCGCTTGAACTTCCGCTTCTTCGTATGCTTCACCCAATTCTTCGGTATAAACACCATCAGAGGGAAATCCTATCACAAACAAAAACCTATTTTCTAAGCGAGTCATCAACGCCGAAGAGCCATCTTGATTACTCCGAATTCGCGCCGCATCCAATCCTGCCACCTGTTGATCCTCTCTTGTCACAGTCTCCGAATCGACACTCGATTTTAAGATCGAATTAAAAACTTTTTCGGCCATCTCCGGTTCTGTATCTAGCCACAAATAAAGCATGGGAAGAGGTGCAAAACCAGTGACATCCCAGAGAGCCATCCCTCCACCAAACTCACTCGAAATAATACCATATAGATCATCTAAAGTAAGGCCAACTTCTTCCAGTTCATCAACGAACGAACCAAAACCCTCATCCGAATTCGCTAAATCCGAAAAATATGCTTTGTAAGCAGCTATGCGTTCGGGAGAAAATAATAAAGCTCCGAGCTTCGTCTTCTCACTCAGATCCTTTCTCATTGCTTCCGAATTTTCCAGACGAACAGCAAACAAGGAATTCTCAGGCAAAGCTTCCAGAGGGGCCCTTAAGTCAGAGGACCAGAGCACTGGTCCCAATGCCAGACTCATCAACGTCATAAAAACAGTTTTAAGATTCATTTAGATTTTTTCAGGCTTTCAATTTCCATCCCTTTAAAAGGTGGCGTCAAATAGCGAACTCCATTTTGAGGAAAAGAGGCATCATACAAATAAGTATCCTTGTTCTCCAAAAAGCTTATCAAATCTTTGACCGGGATACCGAAAGCCAATCCCGCAAACATCGCATGGCCAGCACAAGCAACCCCCACGACCTCACCACGTGTATTAAACAATGGCCCCCCACTGTTCCCAGGATTGATCGCCGCATCAGTTTGGATAAAACGCAAATAGCCAATGGCACGCGTCTTTGAGGAAACAATTCCTTGACTAACAGATCGTTCAAGACCCAACGGATTTCCTATCGTAA
>JAESUN010000087.1 GCA_016763045.1 Opitutaceae bacterium
AATATACTCCAGTTCACCGGAAGACTCCGCAATACTGGCCGGAACATGCACTGAATCCCACCCCGTCAGCAAGACTTGGCAGCTCTGGATTTTTTCCACCAACTCTGACTCCGACAATCCCTCTGCATTTGTAACAATCTCCAGCTCTCCGATTTCTTGAAGCGCCTTGATAAAGGGATCCGTAAAGAGGTCGGGCCTCAGCTCTCTACCTGCTAGATGCAGTAATTTTTTCGACATAGTTTACCAATTCTCCCTGATAAAGGCGAGGTCCGCACAGGCGTTTTCAAACAAGTATTCCGCAGTGTCGTTTTCCGTGCGTGTCCCTTTTGCAAATTCGACCGTTATGGTCCCCTTAAACCCGAAATCTTTCATGATTTTGAAAGCGTTTCTGGCCTTTTCTGCCCGATCTTCGATCCGGCAAAGCATTTCAAAGTTTTCTTCTTCGCGCATTTGCATATGTAAATGAGTGATACGTGAGCCCAATGCTTCGAACCAGGCCTTCAACTTACTCTCATCATTATTGAAGGGATGTACAATCGCTTCAAAACGATGATCACTCCACCGAGCAAAGGCTTTTGCTGCACCTTCCGGTGTTTCTACTAAAGTATCAGGATGACATTCACAAAGAGCACGAGTGCCGTCAGGAAGCTCATCCCCCCAGTCCAGAACGGTCTCCATATACAGGTCCCAGTCATCCGGGTTATTTCCAATATTAAACTTAACTCCTTTCGACTGCAATTTTTGCACCGCTTCTGCAGTCATCCGGCGGCTTTCACCAAACTCTGCCGAAAACCCCGTATAACTATTAAAAATATCGATAAAAGGCGCTGAGGATTCGAGTGCCGTTCTTTCGGCCAGATCTGCCATGTAATAATGATTCTCCCATAGCTCAATCCCGTCAAATCCGGCAGCACGAATGCGTTCGATCCATTCACTGACATTATAGGAAGGTTCTCGTTTTTCGGACCAACGATTAGGTTCAAGTAAAATGGATCCGAGGTATATAGTTGGGCATTGATCACTCATTTCCGAGCATCATCGCGAACCCATCCAGAGAGGTCACGCAATTTCTGGCAAAAGGATTATCTTTTATGTATCTAAAGAGTCAGCTATCTAGTATCAATCACGACAAAAAATAGGCGAAGACCAAGCCCACTGGTCATTTCGTTGTCGCACGCGCACATAATAATGATCTCCATTCTCGCCTGAGGGATCCGTAAATTCTACTTGAGCATTCAGTTCATGTGGAAGCGGTGCCTGATTTAACCTCCAGGCATTGGATCCCAACCCATCGATAAGCCCAGATCGAGCCCCTTTGATAAGATCCATGAGAGGCCACTCCATCCGCTGCCCATTCAGAATAGCATAGACAGATGCGTCACGGGGCATTTGCACATCCAGGCACATGCCCTGGCTTGCATTGGTAAAAGTGTTTGGGTTCCCCTCCGTTTCAGTCACATACCGAACCCAAGTTTCATCTGTCTCTATCACACGTGATGTATGAAAGATCTTTTCACCTCCTTTGGCATCTAATGGCGAAACCACCTGCTTTCCTCTAAACCTTGGTTCAACCGCCAGCACAAGACCATCCGATATTCCAAATTCGACCTGCCACTGATACATCTGATCCTTAGGTCCCCAGCCTACTTCCAGGAATAATTTTGTATGAACCGTTTTCTTCTCAGGCATCGGAACCAGATCACACTCCGACACGCGATGCAACAAGCGGTTATTTTTGATGATATCGATGCAATCAATCGCCCCGCCCGCTTGAACCTCAATCTTCATTTCTCTCGGCCCCTCAGAAGGGACAATCGAACCCATTGGCTGATCATTAAGCAAGAATCGAAGCTGAATTTTGTCTCCAGTCATTGCCCAAGTCCTACGGTTATAAAGAGCCGACCAGATGGCCTCACGCGCGCAGGATTCTGCCCAGAGCCCCGTCAACCCATGACCATAAGAGCCCGGATGCGCGCTATGGTGATCCGTTCCTCCGGTAACACCAAAAACAATTCCCTGGCTCAAGCCATATTGCACCGTCCCCTCCCAGTCGGATGGCCCCATATCATGGAGAAACGGATGTGTATTATCACTCCTCTCCGAACATCCATGCATTGAAAGCAGTTCTACCACCGGAGCAAATTCAGGATCAAAGGAAGTCCAATCAAGCCCTCTTGTTCCTTTTTTGTAGGCAATATGATGAGGCTGCGCTAGCGTATCAAATCCACTAATACGGAGAGCTCGAAGTTGATCGTTCAGATCCTTCAAATCAGAAGGATAAAGAATTTCACCCGCCAGATCTTTATAAAGAATATTCCGATCACCCGTCGCACAGAAATGCACTTCAAAAGCTGGAAAAACGACAAACTCTCCCTCTTCATTCTTTTGCCGAAGTTCATCCATCATTGCTGACCAGCCTGCCTTCAATTTGGCAAAGCCCGTCAGATGATACTCAATCGTCTTCTTTCGCCTCGGAATCGCCTTCGGCATATCTGGCCAATGCGCATGCCCCGTAATAGAAACGAAATCAAGCCGCTCACGGGCATTGGCTAAGGCATCAGCCAAAGAGCCATGACCGTAGGATATTCCACAGTGGTTATGGATATCACCATAAAGAGGGACAAATTCATAGAGCTCAGGCATAGGTATTTAGTTCGAGGGATTGTCAGGGATCCTTCCAGACGAAGTCAAATCACTCCTTCTCCATCCCCTCAAACAATCGAAACAAGCCGTTCGAATAATACCACAAAAGAACAAAAGAGCTTTCCTCTTCCTTTTAACCGAGTACGATAGTAACGTGAAATTCAGAGAAATGCCCTGTCGCCGTGTTGGAAACTCCGGTCTCTACGTATCAGAAATCGGATTAGGATTATGGAAATGGGGAGACCCCTCCTACGATGGCTCTCGAGTGGGTGATGCTGATGGATTTAAGATTTTAGACAGAGCACTGGAGCTCGGCGTTTTTCACTGGGATACCGCCTGCTCCTATAATTTAGGTTCTGGAAATTCGGAACGCCTTCTGGGGCGTTATTTTGCATCCCGGCCCAGCACTGCTAGAGAAGAGGTTGTTTTAGCAACCAAGATTCATAACCCCGTAAGGGAAGAACGCGTCATGACAGCCGACTTCACCCCAAATCAACAAGGGGGTTCTCGCAGCTACATCCAATATGCGGTCGAAAAATGCCTGCACCGATTAAAAACAGATCATATCGACATTCTCTACCTTCACAACCCTGTCGTGAATGAAGATGGCAGCTATCGCATCCCGTTAGACGAAACAATGGGAGCTATGGACGATCTGATCACTCAAGGAAAAGTCCGGTACCTAGGAATCTCCAATCACTCGACTCAACAAATCAATGATGCCACCGAAATGATGAAACAGGTCGGCAAGGATATTTCACGACGCATCACTGTCGTACAAAACAGGTATAACCTCTTGGATCGCGAAGAAGTGACCTGTAAAAAAGGAGGCAGTGCTAATGATTTCCTTCACAACACCGAAAAAAGCGGCTTGGGAATGATCCCTTATTATCCGCTCTCCAGCGGCCTGCTAACAGGACGCTATCGAAAGGGGAAAATCGACTCTGCCTCTGGCCGGATAATAGATGATAAACTCCAGAATCAATTTCTCACAGAATCTAAACTCAACAAAGTCGAAGTACTGATCAAATATGCCGAAGGCAAAAAAATCAGCGTCCCTCAACTCGCCATTGCCTGGCTCCTTGCCCATAAAGAAATCCCCTCTGCCATTGCGGGCGTCAGCACCATGGAACAATTGGAAGATAACGTTAAAGCAGTAAAAACACGACTGACTCCCGAAGACCTCAATGAGATCGATACCTTGCTTGCAACGGCCTAAAAGCACTTACTTTTTTGCCGTCCTCGGACTAAGTCTCTGGTTTCTTTCCCCACTCAGTGCTCAGAAGACAACGTCTTCACAAATGACTCAATCAAGGCAAACTCCTCAAGATCAACTCGTGCTGATCGGGACTTACACCGACAAGAGCACAAGTGAAGGCATTTATTTATTCCGATTTCAACCGACGACAGAAGTCCTGACTCCGGTCGGTATCATTCGCGATATAACCAATCCTGCATTCATTGCCATCCATCCAAACAATCAGACGATATACACTCTTAGCGAAGTCAATGGATCGACGGATCACCAAGGAGGTTCCGTCAGTGCTTACCAGATTAATAGGGAATCCCTAGAGATCACTTTCCTCAATAAAGTCTCCACCGGATGCGCTGGCCCTTGTCATCTAACCGTGGATAAAGAGAGACAAAATCTTTTTGTGGCTCATTATACCGGAGGTGCCGTTTCATCGCATTCTCTACTAGAAGACGGACGTCTCTCAGAAACTCGAAGCATCATTCACTTGGAAGGATCCGGGCCACATCCTCGTCAGAAAAAGCCGCATACCCACTCCGTCAACATAACTCCTTCCAACCACTTCGCGCTAGTGGCAGATTTGGGGATTGATCGTGTCGTCGTGTATGATCGCGACACTTCAACAGGTCATCTCAGAACAACCGAGAGTCTGTCTGATGCGATTCTTCACCCCGGTGCAGGTCCGCGTCACCTAGCTTTTCACCCATCACGGCCTTTTGTCTACACCATCAACGAACTCGATTCGACGATCTCTCTTTTTTCCTTTGACGAAGTCTCGGGATTTTCAACAGAGAAACAAACCATTTCAACGTTACCTGTCGACTTCGACGGCAACAATGCAACCGCCGAGATAAAGATCTCACCCTCTGGTAATTTTCTGTATGGATCCAACCGAGGGCATGACAGCCTCGCTATCTACAGTATAAACACTGAAACAGGTATGCTTACATTGCTCGGCCATCAGTCGAGCGGAGGACAAAATCCACGCAATTTCGAGATCGATCCAACTGGCACTTATTTATTCGTAGCCAATCAGAACTCCAACGATATCTCCATCTTTCGGATAAGCTCAGCCTCCGGAGAGCTGACTCCGCTAGCCATCGACCTGCAAGTCCCTCGTCCCGTTTGTATCAAAATGATTCCAATCCCCATACAAAAAAACAGTTCAGCAAAATAGCCACGCAGCAATGAACCTTCAACTGAACCAGCATCGCTTTAACCTCAAAAAGCCCATCGTCATGGGTGTGCTCAATCTTACACCAGATTCTTTCAGCGACGGCGGTCAGTATTCCCAGATAGATAAAGCGATCCACCGAGTTGAGGAAATGATTGAGCAGGGAGCTCAAATCATCGACATCGGCGGCGAAAGCACTCGCCCCGGAAGCTCATTCATCAGCGCAGACGAAGAGCTCCACCGCATCATGCCCGTCATAGAAGCTCTACCCAAAGACAAATATCTCATTTCTGTGGATACAAATAAACCAGAAGTACAAACAGCCGTTCTAAAAGCAGGTGTTCACATAATCAACGATATCATGGGAGGCAACATCACCCTGTATCAAAAAGCCGAGCAATACCAAGCTGGCCTCGTTCTGATGCATACCTCATCCACTCCCATTGATATGCAGCAAAAAACTGGCTACGATGATATCATTACTGAAATCCAGAACTATTTTGACAAAAGATTGCAAGAAATTCAAAAATTTAATCTCCCAAAAGTATGGATTGACCCAGGGATCGGATTTGGGAAAACCCTGGAACAAAACCTAAGTATTATGCGACAGATAGACCGTTTCACCTCCGACGACTGCGGCATACTCCTGGGAACCTCCCGAAAGTCATGGATTGATAAACTCTATTCAGTCGATACTGATCACCGCCTCGGAGCCTCATTAGCCTCAATTATTATGGGCTACCTGAAAGGAGTTGAAATTTTTCGCGTCCATGACGTAGAAGAATCCGTCCAAGCACTTGATGTTGCCAAACAACTCAATTTCACCTCATAAATCTCCAAAGATGGACAAGCTCATTTTAGACGAAATCGAAGTAGATGCCCGCATTGGATTTCTACCTGAAGAAAAAGGAATCAGACAAAAGCTCCTCCTTTCATTGGTCCTCTGGTGTGACTTTTCCACCCTAGAGAAAACTGATGCCCAGGAAGATTGCATCGACTACTTCGACGTGATCAAATCGTCCCGCGCTTTTTCACACGATTTTGACGGCAATTCGCTTGAGTACTATGCCAATGCACTCGCTCAATTCATTCGCCATAAATTCGCCGTCAACAAAGTAGCGCTCACAGTCAGCAAGCCACGTTATGCCAATAGGCTTGGGCTGAAAGAAATCAAAGTCTATGTCGAACGATAGATCAGCTTCTGCTCCTGTCTTTCTCGCATTCGGTTCAAACATAGGAAATGCTCAAACGATTTTTGATCAGGCGTATTCTCTTCTAGAGGAACATTGTCAGCACATTGCCCATTCGTCTCTCTACCGAACCACCCCCTATGGGCATGAAGACCAAGATGACTTCACCAATGCTGCCCTTGAAGTCCGCACCTCTCTCTCTCCCTTGGACCTTCTAGCCTTCACACAGCAAGTAGAGTTGCAATGCGGTAAAAAGACTCCCTTCAAAGATGGGCCCCGATCTCTTGACATCGATATCCTTTTCTATGGTTCCTGTGTTATCACAGATGAACACCTGAAAATTCCCCACCCCCACTTACCTGAACGAGATTTTGTTCTTCTGCCTATGGTAGAAATTGCCCCAACCCTTCGACATCCCCAAACAAATCTCACCATGCAGGAACATCTAGAAGCTCTCACACCCATTATCACACCGGTGAAAAAGCGCCCTGGCGCTAAAAGCCACCATAAACAATATGGCACCCTATATTATAATATTTTGAGAAATCTGAAGTATCTTCCAATACTGATAGGAAACGACTAACCATAACACCGTATCCTTATGAAGACACCTTCGAGTTTATCCCTTCGCTTCTTGATCGTCTCTAACCTATGTCCGAAAAAATCAAAATTAGTTGGTATCGTTGCAAAGTAGACCGCGCCGTGATGGGCGACCTCATGCACAAGAGCAATGCGAAGGCCTTCGCTCAGGTCATCCCGTCCTTACTCCTCTATGCCACGACGGCCACATTGGCGTATTTCGCCTTCGTCAATCTC
>JAESUN010000088.1 GCA_016763045.1 Opitutaceae bacterium
GATCAGGCTTATATGCATTTCAATGAGCACGCTATTTCCGGGCGCGACCCTGTTTCTGGGATGTTTGAAATGCAGGAAGAACTGGTTAAACGTCGCCGGAAAGCGGGCCAGCAATGGTTTGTCAATGTTGGTGTAGTTGCTCCGCTGATGCCGGATATTAAGGACACAAAGCCGTAACTGGCAAGCGCTTTCCCGCATGATATTTGAGGTGGGTTTGTGCAAAAGTGAAAAATATGGGGTAATTCAAGGGATAGCCTATTCCTCATTTTATTCACTCTCGTGAGAGTGAGGATTGACAAGTGATGTTATTCATGGCATGGTTTCCTTCGCACTAACCTTTTGGGCTGGTGCGGAAGAGGGGGGAAACCGAACAATGGGAGGAAAATTAAATATGGGAAGGAAAATGAAAATGGGAAACGAAATGAGAAAGTTTTTATTCGCAACGACTTGTGCCGCTGCGATACTGGGAGGGGCTACGGCTACCTTCGGTCAAGCGGCAGATACCGAAAAACAGGACAAGGTATCGGATGCGAAGAACCAGCGCGGTTATGAATTGCAGGAAATAATTGTGACCTCAACACGGCGTAGCCTGAAATTGCAGGATGTCCCACTTAGTGTGACGGCTTTCACGCAGGAAAAGTTATCCAAGGCGGGGATTATTGGTTATGAAGGTCTGGCACATAATACACCCGGTATTGTGGTGAACAGGGCGAGTCAGAATTTCAACAATTTCACCGCGCGCGGTATTGCGACGAACGGTTACGGCGCAGGTCTGCAAAGTACGGTGGCCATCTATATTGATGAATTGCCGATTTCCGCAAACGGAAACTCGACGATTCTGGACCCTAGTCTTTATGATGTTGAACGTGTCGAATTTCTGCGTGGACCGCAGGGAACGCTGTTTGGCTCCGGCTCTGTGGCGGGCGCGGTTCGCATCCTGACGAAGAGCCCTGACCTGAATGAATTTGGTTATTCAGCGCTTGTGGACTATGGCCTGACGGGGTCTGATTCCTTCCGTCAGCGTTATAATATCATGATCAATACACCGCTTATTGAAGATGAGCTGGCCCTTCGTATTGTGGGTTTTTACCGTCATGAAGACGGATATGTTGATAATCTGGGCACGGGCATTGATAATTCCAATAAACTGGTTGCTTGGGGCGGGCGGGCCACGCTGCTTTGGGAGCCTAATGAACAAATGTCTCTGAAGTTGCAGTTTTCCCATGAAGATAGTGAACCGGAAGATAGTTCGCTTGTTGACCCAGTATTGGGACGTAATCAGCGGTTTTCTGCCAAGCCGGATGTTTTTGCCGGCAAACTGACAAGCTATAATGCCACGTTTGAGTATCAGTTTGACGGGGCGCATCTGACCAGTTCATCAACTTATTCCCGTTATGACCAACTCTTCATTGTCGATCTTGCGGGTGCCACGAGTGGGGCGGTTCCGTTTTTTCTAGAGGCGCTTGCCTATGATGAGACTTTCGTGGAAGAGGTGCGGTTGGTTTCCGATCCGGGGGACAAGATCGATTGGGTGATCGGTGGGTTCTATTTTGCCAAAAGGCGGGATGTTGATTCCACCTCCTTGACGTCACAGCCATTTCTTAATGCCCTTGGTTACTCCGGTCTTACGGATGCAATATTCGGGTATAGTCTTGCGCATGCGAACCAACATGAATTGGCCGCTTTTGGGGAGCTTACCTATCATGTTTCCGATAATTTCTGGGTGACAGGCGGGCTTCGTTATGGTGGCACCGATGTTCAGGGCTTCTCTGAAGAAGGCAGCTTTACCACCAACTTTTTTCCTCTTCTCCAGAATGGATTTTACGGCCTGCCTATAACGACGACGCCGACACCAGCCGCTGCTGGCGTCAAGGTCAAGGCGAGCCGTCTTTCATACAAGGCAAGTGTTTCATACAAGCCATCGGATAATATCACAACGTACGCGACGGTTTCGACGGGTTTCCGTGCGCCTGTTGCGAACAGCAGGGCCGGCAGTGTCAGTTCAGTTGATCCAACGGATCTTATCATTCCCGATGGTGCGGGATCTGATACCCTTACCAACTATGAGATTGGCTTGAAGGGGAGATGGCTGGACGGCAAATTGACAGCCAACTTTGCCGCGTATCTCATTGACTGGAAAAATATTCAGGTTCAGGCGAACCGTCTATCCGATGTGGTGCAATTTGCAACCAATATTGGAGCCGCACAGAGTAAAGGTTTTGAATTCGAGATCGCGGCAATTCCGGCAGAGGGGCTGACGATTAATTTGAACGGGTCATTCAATGATGCCAAGGTGACAAGTCTGACAGATTTGGAAGCCGCCATATCCGGTGCCGTAAAAGGCGCACGTCTTGCGTCACCCCATTTTCAGGGAACGGCGAGCATCACATACAGCTTTGATGTTGGTGTAGAGGCGAAAGGCTTTATTTCTGGCAGCGTCAGCCATGTGAGTTCATTCCCTAACCAGTTCCCCAATGTGCCGGGAAGACCAACGTTTGAGGCCGCGACTTTTGACTTCACGGATACATTTAACACTGTGCACCTGTCGGCGGGGGTGAATAATGACACATGGTCGGTGATCGTCTATGCCGAAAATCTGTTTGACGACCATTCGTTCGCCTATGTTCATCCTGAGGGCTTTATTTCCAATCGTTATGGCACATTACGCCCCCGCACAATTGGCCTGAGGGTTAATTACGAATATTAGGATATGCTATCAATTTCGTTTCTTTTGAGAGCTATATATTTTAGCTTATTTATCTCCGGCTCCGCAGTTTTTTCTGCGGGGCCGGGTGGCTGTTTTTTCCCAAATGGAGATATTCTCTAATGCCTTTTTTTTCCTATATTATGTCGGTTTTATCCGCCATTGCCATGGTGGTTTTAGTGCCTAGCGCCTGTGCGGCCACGGGCCGTGACCCTGTTGTTCAGGCCCCCGCAGGTACGGTGCAAGGTGTGCGCAAGGACGGACTGCATATCTTCAAGAATATTCCTTATGCCTTGCCACCCGTTGGTCCGGCGCGCTGGACGGTCCCGATGCCCATGCCTGCGTGGAAGGGCGTGCGAAAGGCGACCGACTTTGGTCCGGCCTGTATTCAGCCCAAATCCCGCGCGAAAAGCATCTATAGCGTTCGGTATAAAGGGATGAGTGAAGATTGTCTTTCGCTCAATATATGGACCCCGGAGAATGCCGAAAATGCGCCCGTTTTTGTCTGGATATACGGCGGTTCCCTTACGACAGGGGCCAACAGTGATCCGATGTATGATGGGGCGAAGTTCGCCGAGCGGGGGATCATTTTTGTCTCCATTAATTATCGCCTTGGGGTGCTGGGCTATATGGCGCATCCGGCATTGAGTAAGGAATCCCCTGATCAGGTTTCTGGAAATTATGGCCTGCTTGATCAGATCGCCGCCCTTAAGTGGGTTAAGGGCAATATCGCGTCATTTGGGGGAAATGCGGAAAATGTGACGATTGCGGGTGAATCTGCGGGCGCGTTGAGTGTCATGTATCTGATGACATCTCCTTTGGCCCATGGATTATTTGACAAGGCTGTGGCACAGAGCGCCTATATGGTGACAACGCCGCACCTGAAAGAGAAGCGTTTCGGCATGCCTTCTGCGGAAGCCGCAGGGACGTGGCTGGCCGAAAAATTTGGATCACAGGATATTGACGAACTGCGCGGCATGGACGCTGTCAAAATGGCGGCTATTGCCAAAAAAGAAGGATTTTTCCCCTTTGGGGCCATCGACGGTCACGTGCTGCCCCGGCAACTTGTCGATGTGTTTGATCGCGGTGAACAGGCGCGGGTGCCAATTCTGGCGGGGTTCAACAGTGGGGAGATACGGTCGCTGCGGTTTCTTCTACCACCCGCTCCCTCAAATGCCAGCGATTATGAGACGGAAATCCGTGCGCGTTATGGGGAGCTTGCGGATGATTTCCTGAAACATTACCCAACGAAGAATATTGGGGAGAGTATGTTGGCAACCACGCGGGATGCCATGTATGGCTGGACTGCGGAGCGGCTTGCTGCCAAGCAGTCTGTCCATGATATCCCGGCCTATCTTTACCTGTTTGATCATGGGTATCCAGAAGCTCAAAAATATGGACTGCATGCTTTCCATGCCAGTGAAATCCCCTATGTTTTTGGAACAGCAAAACGGACGCCTAAGCTTTGGCCAAAAATACCGAAGCACACAACAGACATTAAATTGTCGACTGCGATGCTTGAGTATTGGACCTCTTTTGCACGGACAGGACGGCCCGTCGCGACAAATCAA
>JAESUN010000089.1 GCA_016763045.1 Opitutaceae bacterium
AACGGATTGCGATTTTAGAGAGAACGGCTCAAATAATGAGCACTCGGGTGGAAGAGCTTACCCAAACTGCCGCACGAGAGGGAGGGAAACCATATGTTGATTCGAAAGTTGAGGTATTACGCGCCATCAATGGGGTGAAGATTGCGGCAGAACATATTAGCCAATTAAAAGGGGAGCAAATTCCTATGGGCTTAACAAAAGCTTCTGAAAACAGAATTGCTTTTACTACCCGTGAACCCATTGGAGTTGTTTCATCTGTCTGTGCCTTTAATCATCCTCTGAATTTAGTTATTCACCAAACGGTTACGGCTATCGCCGTTGGTTGTCCTGTTATTATTAAACCTGCGACAACGACACCATTATCTTGTTTGGGTTTTCTCGAGATATTAGCAGAAGCGGGGTTACCCGAAGGTTGGTGCCAAGCAGTTGTTTGCGAAAGGAAGGCTGCAGAGAAACTGGTTACAGATGAACGAGTTAATTATTTCTCTTTTATCGGTTCCGCAAAAGTCGGTTGGTATCTTCGTTCCAAGCTTTCCCCAGGAACTCGCTGTGCGTTAGAGCATGGCGGAGCGGCTCCTGTGATTGTTGAGGGAGATGCTGATTTTAGTGAAATGATACCCTCGCTTTTAAAAGGAGGATTCTATCATGCGGGCCAGGTCTGCGTTTCAGTGCAACGGGTTTTTGTGCACGAAAGTATTTGTGATGATTTAGCCAAACAACTGGCTGAAGGGGCCGAAAAGTTGATCGTTGGAGATCAGATGGATGAAAAAACTGAGGTGGGCCCGCTTATTTTACCAGGAGAAGTCGACCGAGTGGAGGAATGGGTGAATGAAGCTGTCGAAGCTGGAGCGACTTTATTGTGCGGAGGTAAGCGAATTTCAGATACTTGTTATGAGCCAACCGTGTTACTGGATCCACCGCTGGATGTTCGTGTTTCCACGAGCGAAATCTTTGGACCCGTTGTTTGTGGTTATCGTTATTCGGATAGAGAAAAAGCCATTGAGTGTGCGAATAGTTTAGATGTTCATTTTCAGGCCTCTGTTTTCACTAAGGATTTAAATGTGGCGCTCGAATGTGTTAAAAAACTCAATGCGACAGCTGTTATGGTCAATGATCATTCTGCCTTCAGGGTTGATTGGATGCCTTTTGGCGGGAGGGATTCTTCGGGCATTGGTATGGGTGGAATCCCCTATACCATGCATGAAATGACCCGGAAAAAAATGATGGTCATTAAAAGTAACGTTTTATAAAAAAGGATACGAATGAGCGTAAGAGGCATATTTATTATTTGTGCGATAACGATTCTCTTGAGTATCGGGTTTATTTCACTGTTTTGGCTTCCTGTTTTATGGAGCTTGGTTGTTTTGGGTCCGATTATCTTGCTCGGAGTCTACGATATTCTTCAAAAAACACATGCGATAAAAAGTAATTTTCCTGTATTGGGGCATGGGAGGTATTTGCTGGAAAAAATTCGTCCCGAAATAATGCAATATTTCGTGGAGACCGATACGGAGGGTCGTCCGTTCAATCGGATTTTCAGGTCTCTCGTTTATCAACGGTCCAAAAAGACAACCGATACAGTTCCTTTTGGGACGCAAATGGATGTGTATCGAGTGGGTTATGAATGGATGGATCACTCCATGTATGCCTGTGATCTGAAACTTCTTGATCTGGATCCTCGGGTAGATGTCGGTGGCCCTGATTGTCAAAAACCTTACTCGGCCAGTTTGTTGAATATTTCAGCAATGAGTTTTGGTTCGTTAAGTAAAAATGCGATTTTAGCGTTAAATAAAGGAGCTAAAAAAGATAATTTTGCTCACAATACAGGTGAAGGCGGGATCAGTCCCTATCATTTGGAACATGGTGGAGATTTGATTTGGCAAATCGGAACAGCCTATTTTGGTTGCCGGACGCACGAAGGAGAATTCTGCGTCGATACCTTTGCCAAAAAGGCATCCTTGGAAGTGGTTAAAATGATTGAGATAAAAATATCTCAAGGGGCAAAACCTGGTCATGGTGGTATCTTACCGGCTAGTAAGAATACTGAAGAGATTGCTGCGATTAGAGATGTGCCTGCGCATACGGATGTTAATTCACCTTCAACACATTCTGCTTTTTCGTCTGCAACTGAATTAATGGATTTCATCAAATTACTCAGAGAGAAATCAGGAGGGAAACCCATTGGGTTTAAATTGTGTATTGGAAAAAAAGAAGAATTTACAGATCTGTGCAGGGCGATGATTTCGACGGGGATAAAGCCAGATTTTATTAGCATTGATGGTGGCGAAGGAGGGTCGGGTGCTGCACCTGTGGAATTTTCCAATTCATTGGGAACGCCGTTAAGAGATGCGCTGGCTTTTGCCTATGATACACTGATCGGGTTTGATTAAAAAAGGATATCAAAATCATTGCCTCAGGCCGCATTATTAGTGCGTTTCATATGGCCCGAATTATTGCGCTGGGGGCAGATATGATTAACAGCGCTCGAGGGATGATGATGGCTATCGGGTGTATCCAAGCACTGCAATGCAATAACAATACATGTCCCGTAGGGATTACGACACAGGATAAGTCCTTAATGAAAGGACTGGACGTAAATCATAAAGCCGAACGAGTTGAGAATTTTCATCACGAAACATTGCATAGCTTTAGTGAATTAATAGCGGCAGCAGGCATCGGTCGGCCGACTTATTTAGAGCGTAAACATATTAATCGAAGGGTTAGTATGAATAGAGTGCTCAATTATGAGGAAATTTTTCCCTCTGTTGAAAAAGGTAGTCTGTTGTGAGAAAATGCAGTCTCTTAATGACCTGATATCGCCGAGGGGATATCAGCTGTCTGAGTCGCTTCTGGTAAAAAGAAAAAGAGGATTGCCAGGATGATATAGACAGAGAGGAGTTGCAGTCCCTCGAGCCAATTGCTTTCTCCATCGGCGCTGATCTGTGCCACGATGAAGACAGCTGCAAAAACCGCTACGACCTCAGCTAAACTGAATTCGAGGTCCATGGGATGTCCCAGTGGGTAGGAGGCAAAAACCAGGACAGGTGCCACGAAAAGGGCTATTTGAAGACTGGAGCCAATGGCAATTCCCATGCTGAGATCCATTTCGTTTTTCATCGCCATTAGAATGGCCGTCGAATGTTCCGCTGCGTTTCCAATAATAGCGACAACCACGACACCGACAAAGACTTCTGTCAGGCCGAAGGCGGCTCTGGCGTGTTCCACCGTTCCGACGAGGAATTCCGATAGGAGGATCACAAAGGCTGTAGCGACAAAAAGAACAGCGATCGCTGTTTTACGTGGCCAGTGGGACTCTTTGCTTTCGGGATCATGAGATTCTCCCGCGAAGAGTACTTTATGAGTCTTAAGTGAAAAAACAAGAGTGGCGAGATAGGTCACAAATAAAACAACGGCGATACCGAGGGAGAGACGCAGGTCAGCAGCGCGTGTCCAGCCACCTTCGACTTTATCGGCTGCCATGTGAAAAACCGTCGGAATGATCAATGCGATGGCTGCCAGGATCAGAGTGGTGGAAACAGCATGGGCGGCGGTTTTATTGAATGTCTGTTTCTTGAATTTGAGCCCACCTGAGAAAAGAGAAAGCCCAAGGACGAGTAAGATATTTCCGATGATCGAACCAGTGATAGATGCTTTAACCACGCCTATCAGTCCTTGAGATAGGGCGACTAGAGCAATGATTAGCTCGGCCGCATTCCCAAATGTTGCATTGAGCAGTGCTCCAACTCCTTGCCCCATGTTTGCAGACAGGTGTTCCGTTGCTTTTCCCATCCATCCGGCCAGTGGGATAATGCCTAAACAAGAGGTGACAAAAAGAGCAGTATCATTCGAGAGAGACGGGACGAATCGTAAACAAATGGAAATGGGGATAAAAATGAGAAGCCAATTCAGAGAGGGTTTGAAAAGTGATTTCATAGAACTCTTTCTTAATGGAAGGCTCAGCTGATGATCGCAAGAATCCTTTGATCCTCAATCTGTGGTTTTTGTTACGGCTGTGCCAATGCCCGTGGTCCCGTATCCGTTACCACAGTAAAAAAGCCGCAAGTGATCTCGCTCTTTGATAACACACGGATACTCGACCATTTGAGATTCCCATGAAGAGGAGGGATCTGGGGCTAATGCTAGATTTCCATCAGCTTCTCCACGATACCACTGATACCCGTCTTCACTGACAGCTTCCGAAATGGAGTAGTATCCCCATCGTGTTCCAATACCGCAGTAGAGCATTCGATAGAGATCCTTTTCTTTCCAGACAAAGGGTGCAGCCACGGCAATATCTTCATTTGTGACGTCTCGCCTTGGACTTAAAATCAATCGATGATCCGTCCAGTGGATACCATCTATGCTATGGCACACGGCACAGTGTTTCTCCTGATCAATTCGCACGTCATTGCTCTTTTTACCGACGGCGAGGGTGTAGTACATCCTATATCGGGTTTTCCCATTTGGCAGGATATCCTCTAAAATTGTTCCACCGCCGGCAATACCTCTGTTGTCAGAAAATTCTTTTGTTTGGTTACCTGTGATGACAGGTTCTGGGGAATGTCGCTGGAAATGAATTCCATCGTCACTGGTTGCCAGTCCAATGCCAGGAAATGATTGTAAGCCAAAGTCTGTCCCTTCGTATCCGCTATAATACAGATGCCACTTATTGCCGAAACGATGAACACAGGGGAGGACACACCACTGAGCATCAAAATCACCTTTTTCTCCGAGATCGAGAATAACTCCGTGGCGTTTGAAATGGCTTGGTGATTCCAATGGCGCAGTGGCCATACAAATGCGTTGATGATCGTTCGTATCTCCTCCGGAGTAATAAAGCCGGTATTCATTTTCTGTTTTCACCACAAATGGATTCATGCACCGCATGCTTTCCCATTCTGAATCCAAATCAGGTGGCAATACAGGGTTTGCCGGATCACGCTGCCAGATGAAATGAGAAAGCATATTTACGACTAAGGAATC
>JAESUN010000090.1 GCA_016763045.1 Opitutaceae bacterium
ATCGTCCCCCAGAAAGTGGCTATCGCAAATATGATTCTAGCACCCCTCATAGCTGTCCTTTGGATGATACTCCCCAAAGGACCCTGGCCCGAGACATTGCAAGGACTAGAACCCTTTTATCCAGGAATGGCTGTCAGCCTTCTATTATGGATGACAGCCTCCATCGTATATCGTAACACGATTAGAGGAAACCTAGAAATCAAACTCTAGAGTCACCCCAAACTGACGAGGATCACCAATGTGACGATAAAGCGTTGAAGAGTAATTCGGTGGCTCGAGACCGAAATAGAATCCACGCACGTCATATTCTTCATCAAACAAGTTACGACCCCATAAAGTGATCACCCATCGATCAAACCGGTATCCAATACGCGAATTCACGAGTGAATAAGCACT
This sequence comes from Opitutaceae bacterium, assembly GCA_016763045.1. Taxonomy (GTDB): domain Bacteria; phylum Verrucomicrobiota; class Verrucomicrobiia; order Opitutales; family Opitutaceae; genus NORP342. The sequence goes on from JAESUN010000090.1 coordinate 397, forward strand.
CGATTGCTGATCATGACTGTCCGAGAAATAGAAATCATCCTTTCCGGTTATTTCTCCACGTAAAAAGAAGCCATCCGGATCGGTAAACTGAAACCCTGCAAAATAGGAATAATTAGGCGCATGAGGTTGCTCTCTCCCCTCCAAGGCATTTGTCCCTCCAGCGGTTTCATAGGAATCAAATTTTGTTTCCAATAAGCCAAGGTTAGCAAAGAGGGAAAGACGTGAGCTCACACTCCAATTCACTTCTGCCTCAACGCCGTAATTCGTTCCTGAAGCCGCATTTGTGGTATAAAAAAGGAAGGATGAAGGATTCAAAGGATCATCCTGGAAGGATGTGCTAATCTGCATATCTTCTCTCAACATATAAAACGCAGTCACATTCGTTGCCAATGTCCCTCCGAGAAAAGACCCTCTGAGCCCACCCTCAAAGTTCCAAAGATACTCGGCATCATAACCACGACGATCTTCAGGTAGTCCAGCATCCTGGTTAAAACCACCTGACTTAAACCCGCGTGAAGCACTCGTAAACAAGTTGATCTCCTCACTCCATTGATAGTCGATCAAAGCTCTTCCTCCGACCATTGTTTCCGAAAGAGAAAAAGCAACGCCTTGGTCATCCGAATAGCTTGTTTTCTGATCTTCCACACGAAGAGAAAGCGAAAACGCAGACCGATCACTTAAAGGGACTACTTTCTCACCATAAACCGCCAAATTGCGTGCATCATAATCACTTTGAAGAAGCGACCATCCATTATAGTCATCCGACTCTTCCAAATCCTTATAATAAAGACCCACAACCCAAGAGGCCTGCTTTGTTCCAGTATCCACTTCTGTTGAGGAAATTAAGCGAAACTCCTGACTGATCGTTTGACGATTTCGCAACAAATTATCAAAGAAATCATAATCATAGCCTTCTGCCGCAGAGTCCCAATTATAAGGCTCAGCCGCCCAAAAGTCATTATTTCCCCAATCTCCATCATAGCTATGCTGGAGATCAATATCCACATAGGAAGTAATGGAGAGGAGCTCAAAAGCGTCATTTCCTCTCCAACTAGTTCTAATCGAGCTTCCAAAAACTTCCTCGGAATCCTTCCCCGGTCTATCCGAATACATCGTCAAACCGTTCAGAGGAGACCAGGCGTCATAGCCATTGTCCATATCTCCATGAATCAACGTGAGATCAAAAGACAAATCAGGTTGCGGAAGCCAGCGAAGCTTACCCCGGATAAGAAGCTCATCTTTTCCATTTGTGTCATCGCGATTCAAATACACATTTTCTCTAAACCCATCACTGTCATGCTTCAAAGCAGACAATCTCCAAGTCAGCTTACCTGGATCCTCCTCCAACAAAGGTCCTGTTGCAGAGAACTCGATTGTGCGCATATCATCGTTACCTGCACTCAATCGAAGTTTTCCGGAAGACACACTCTCCGGATCATTCGAACGCACATTCACTAACCCCGCGAGAGAACTAGAGCCATACACACTGGCATGTGGCCCACGAAAGACTTCTACCTGATTCACATCCAACATGAAGCAATCATACCCATCCCGCTAAAATCCATATCATCCACAATGAACCCAACAGAAGCATTTGGAGGACCCTCTCCCGCATATTGGCTCCGTTCTCCAATCCCTCGAATCTGTAAGTATAGAGGACGCGAGGTACCTCCAGCCCAAGTGAGATTAGGCACAAAGTCCAATACCTCCTGAAAATGAGTGGCGCCCGAATCTTCCAGAGTCATTTCATCGAGCACAACAATGCTAGAAGTTGTATCGATCAATTCGACCTCACGTAAATTACCCTTCACCGTATAGGTAGGTAAGACAACGACTTCCTCGTCTTCGTTTTCCGTTGTTTCGGCGGCGCAAGTCATTCCGACAAAAGCGAACAACAGAGAGCTTCTTAAGATTTTAATAAACTTTTTCATTTTCAGGTATCATTGTGTAATGAGACCCGAATTCCACTAGCTGAGATAGAAATATAAAATATGAGATACCCTCAATTGCTTTTTCTTCCTCCGCCGGCATGATCCGGATCAGGTTCCAAGGGTATTAGACTCGAACGAAGTCTATTCTCAGCCTCTCGCGAGAGACTCCCCATAAGCAGGAAGGCGTAACATATGCCCGGCTTTATTCAAAAAGCAACTACTGATTTCAAAAAATCAGTCTCACTCTAAAAAATCACCCACCTCCACCGACTGGCTTCAACAATACATTCAGAGGCGTCCAACCTTCTTTCATCACATCAATTTTTGGCAAAACAACCGTTTTATAACCCTCCTGGGAAACGATAATTTTGTATGTGCCAGGATTAAGCAAGCGCCAGCTTCGTCCAAAGCCCGAATCACTTCGACGTCGACCAATCATCTCATTTTCAATCCTGGGAAACCACACCTCCGCCTTCAGAGGTTTACCCGTTTTGGCGTCAGAGACCTGAATCGACAAGCCCGGGCCCGCGGCATGATTAAGTAATGCATATGCACCCGGAAGATTGACAGCGATAATTCCTGGCACTTCCTCTGGAGGAAAAATATGCGCACCCTTTCCGGTTTCGACGATAAAATCAAAGGTCCCATAGCGTCCATAAAACCAAGGGAAACTCTGACTGGCCGCACCTCCTGGTGAATATCCATAAGTCCCATCACCGCTCATGGTTTGAATACTGCCCGCAATATCACTGGCAATCTGCTTGATCAAAGCATCATCAGGGGCTGCACGACCACCCCACGTCCACGGATAATAAATAACCTCCCCCTGGCTATGATACGAAATGGAAAGAACAAAATTCTTCATCTCCACCAAATGTCGCATCGCTCTATTTTCCGCCTCGGAGAAAGGATGCGCTCCTCGATAGCTATAAAAATCGGGCTCACTCGAACCACCCTTGGCCCAATTAAAGTCATAATTACGATTCACATCTACGCCCTCTGGGTAAACCCCAACAACACCATCTCCATTCACATCACGGAGATTCTTTCGCCAACGCGGATCCCGGCCAGATGTAACCATATCGTGGCCATCCACATTCACCACTGGCACGAGATAGATCTCCAACGTATCCATCCATTTCGTCACATCAGAATCAATCCCATAAGAACCCACAAACCTCTCCATCAGTGCAGTGACGATCTCAGCCCCCATAAGTTCACTCGAATGATGAGATCCATCAAAAAGAATACCTGGTCGATCCAATTGCTCTGAAGCATTATTCGAAAGCCGATAAGCATAAATAGGGCGACTAAAATGTGTCGTCCTTCCTATTTCAATACGAGACATCAGCCCAGGATATTGCTTCATCAACTCCTCCGCTCGTTGAACAATCTCATCATAGCTATGATAGACAGGGTCCAGTTTGAGAGAAGCACCCAAAGCAGCTCTACGATAAAGCATAAGCTCATCATCACTTTCCATCAAAAGCCGAGCCTCGAAACCCTCTTTCTCCCACTGAGCCAACTCCCCCTTCGTTGTAAACAGCAGGGCATTATCACGCACTTGGCTAACCATACGGCGTCGATTTTCACCACCAAAGAAAAATCGACCACCCTCCTCTCTCTCGACAGCCGGAGCATCGCGAACCTCAACTAGAAGCGTTCGAACGGGTTCCGAACCACTTAATAGCGTAGCGGTAAAAACGAAACAGAAAAATCGAATAAAGG
>JAESUN010000008.1 GCA_016763045.1 Opitutaceae bacterium
CCGCCAGCAACAGGGCGCCAGTTAGTCCCGCGCCGATAGCTACCTCGGCCAAGGCGATATCCGGCGCATCGAGCCGCACCCAGACCAGCGCCATCAATAACCCGAAGGCGATGAACAGCACAATGGCCCTGAACAATTCCGGGCTGGCCAGTGCCCACCAGGCCAGCCACAATAAAGCAGACCCCAACAAGGCATCGAACGCCCACTGCAACAGGGTCACTGCTTCCATAGCTTGATGCCTCTCTGCCGCGCCGTTGCGGCCACCAGGTGGGCGACACTGGCACCCGCGAGCAGCACCAACAACCAGATCAGCAGCAGCTTGCCCGCTGTAGCCAATGATTCCGCCTGCAGGGCGAGCCCGGCCACCACCAGTCCCAGTCCCACGTTGTCGGCCTTGGTCAGCGCATGCAGACGGGTATAGACATCCGGGAAACGCAGCAGGCCCAAGGTGCCCGCCAGAAAGAAAATGCCCCCGGCGATCAGTAGAACGGTGGAGAGAAGATCACTCGGCATCACGCTTTGTCTCCCGATCCGACCAGGCGCGGCGAACAAAGGCTATCGCCGTCACGGCCGCCAACAGGGCGAATACCAAAGCCACATCACGCAAGGCTGCCTTGTCCGTGGCCTGCGCAAGCAGCAACAGCACAGCCACCGACGTAGTGCCGAACAACTGTGCCGCCAACATACGGTCGGCAGCGGTGGGGCCGCGCAGCACCCGCCACATCCCGGCAACGAGGTTCAACAACAGGAATAACGCCAATGTGAAGTAGAGTGTCTGCATACGGACTCAGTCTTCCAGCGTGACCAGCGTTACAAAGCCGGGTGGTTTGATCGCGAGCACTGAGCAATCGATCTGGTTCAGGATCGTTTCCGCGGTATTGCCCACAATGAAACCAGGAACACCGGTACGCCCCACCGTCCCCATGACGACAAGATCGGCCTCGATTTTTTTGGCCAGCGCCGGTATCTCTTTGCGAGCTAAACCCTTCACAAGATGCGTTCGAGGTTTGAGATAATCCAGCGCATCCTGCCCCGCGAAAGCGGCCCCTTCGCGCATTAAGACACCCAGGTTAGCCGCGTGATGCTGCCTCTCTTGCTCGACATAGGCAATGATCTTCTCCTCTGGCGTTCTCATGGAGGCACTGCGCATGACGCTCTCGCCAATCGCATCCCACGCATGTACGACGTGCAACTCGGCAAAGTCAGCCAACGCCAGAGAGCTGGCCATTTCAAGAAGTTGGCGATTCAATGCGTGTCGCGATTCCATTTCCTGCGGCGGATAGGTATCGTCTACATCCACCGCCGCCAGGATCCGCCGGTAGGCTTTTGTCGCCTGGGGCTTGATAAGCCAAACAGGGCACGGACATTTGCGTAACAGGTGCATATCGTCACTGCCGAATAACCGGTCATGCCATTCCCAGCTTTCAGCGGTTTTGATCACCAGGTCACGGCCGTTACGCAACACCTCGCGAATAATTTCCAGAAACGGCGTACCGATCAGCACTCTGGTTTGTAGCGTGACCCGCTGACGGTAGGGCTCAATCAGGGCATTCAGCTCCTGCTCATGCGCACTAACGATTGCTGCCTGCAGGTCTGCAGAGATCGGACCGCCTTCCGGCATTCCAATACCGGCAGTTATACGCTCGGTCACGTCGATAACCATCAGGCTCGCTTGGTTGTTTTCAGCCAGCGTGACCGCGCGTTCCAACGCGGGCTTACGCCCCGCCCCTAGCGCCACCACACAAAGAATATTATTGAATCGCTTCATTTCATTCACCTCCTCTGGATGGAGGCAAAGAGATATCGAACATCGCGGCCACTCTTTGTTCTACCTTCTCGAGTTCTGATAAAAAATTTTTTCGTTCGTCGAGCACATGCACTTGCAGACAATTCGCACCGAGTTCCGCGCTCAAGGTGCCTGGCAGCAGGCTTACGATGTTGGCCATGAAAACCCGCGGCAGGCCCGGTGGCAACCGCCATCGGTGATCAAACAACCCCGGCGAGATCGGTAGTCGGGGATGCAGCGCTCGCCTAGCCACATCGACTCCACCGTACAGGGAGCGCCAGAGAAAAAAAGGCACAAATTGCACAACCCCGAGAAAGGACCAGGAAGAAGGAGGCAGTAGCACCACGCTAACCACCGTCGCAAACAGTATCACTGGCGTGCCAACCAGCCATGAATCCATTGCACCATCAGTGAGTATCCACCACATCAGGGCAAACAGAACAGCACGTAAACACCCGCTCCGCAAATGGAAAAACACCGACTCGCGCGGTGTAAACTCTAAACGCTGCCTTCGATCAACTGTGCACACAATCATCAGTCAGATTCCACATAAATAAACCTGCTGTCATTCAAGAGACCTACTACCTCACCAGCCACGCCAAATAATTGAATCTGTATTGTCACGTCACACATCCAATGTTGTTCCTGTGCTCACCCCGGGTGGCTGCTTGCCGCTTGCGCTAAACAGATTGTTAATGGCCTCGGCGGCCGCATCAGCATAAGGGATCAGCACCCAGTCGGCGCCGGCCTGTTCCAATTGCCCTGCATCGGAGGGGGTGTCGGCCGTTACCGCCACGCGCCCTTTGTAACCATGATCGTGCAGGCCATGCAGCAGTGCGAAATTAACGTTCTTCTCACGCACGCTGCTAAGGACCCAATTTACTTGTCCGAGCGGCAGGGTCGCGAGAAACTCCGGGGCTTCGGCATCGCCGTAGCGCACCGCATAACCATGCCCTTCCTGCCGGCGTACCAAGTCGGGATCGAAATCAACGCCGAGCACCTGGTAGCCGCGTTCCCGCAGTTCCCGCGCAATCCCGGTGCCGAACCGCCCCAGACCGAACAGGATGACATCGGCTCCACTCTCTTCTGTAGTCATATCCTGAGTCACTTCCCGGTATGCCCGTTTACGTTCGAACACACCCAGCCAGGGAGACACCTTCTCATAGAGGGGGTAGGAGTACAGAATCATGTAAGTAGAGGCACTGATAGTGATCAACCCCACTAGGGTGATGAGGCCCATGGTATCGGCATTGATATGGCCCAAGTTCAGGCCCAACGCCCCCAGAATGAGGGAGAATTCGCTGATCTGGGCCACCGTCAGACCAGCCAGAAACCCGGTGCGCTTGCGGTAACCCATGGCGCCTAGGATGGTCATCACGATCAACGGGTTGCCGATGAGCACGAACAGCGACAGCAAAATGGCCGGCGCCACCTGTACGCCGAGCGTTGCCAGATCCAGCCCAGCGCCCAAATCGATAAAAAAGAACAGCAGTAGAAAATCCCGCAGACTCACCAGGCGTGCGCCGATGACCTCGCGGTAGGGCGTGGACGCCAGCGACACACCAGCGAGAAAAGCGCCCACCTCCTTGCCGAAACCCAGATGTGCGCCGGCCGCGCCCAAGGCCACCCCCCAGGCAATGGCGAACAGCACCAACAGCTCCGGCGAACGAGCCAGCTGGTGTAGCAGCGGCGTCAACGCATAGCGCATCAACAAGCCAATGGTGACAATGAACAGACCACCCTTGACTAACACCGTGATCGCCTCCCGGCCTAGGCCGGCTGCATCACCGGCATCGCCCAGCGCGGTCAGACCAATCATCACCAGTACCACTACAATGTCCTGCACGATCAGGAAACCGATGGCGATACGCCCGTGCAACGCGTCCACTTCCCGTTTGTCGGACAGTAGCTTGACGATGATGATGGTGCTGGAGAAGGTCAGTGCCGCCGCCACGTAGAGGGCGGTCACCGAGGTCATACCCAAGGCGATGGCGATCAAGTAGCCGACGACGGAGGTAAAGAAGACCTGCCCCAGCCCAGTGGCCAGCGCTACCGGACCCATGGTGCGGATGATGTGCAGATCCAACTTCAGCCCCACCACGAACAACAGCAACACAATACCCAGTTTGGCCAGCAGATCGA